>CAYIJQ010000087.1:0-1772 GCA_964363795.1 uncultured Candidatus Saccharibacteria bacterium | reverse complement strand
CCGCGACAGTGCAGTTAAATGAGATCTAAATTCATAACGCGTGCGCGCATCCTTTCGGGGCTTTTTATTCTTATCGCCCTGCTTTTGGCGACGCGCCTCTATTTCGTGCAAATAGTCAACGGCAAAGAATACCGAGAAAGTGCCAGAGGGCAGTATGTCATCGAAACTGGTCAAAATATCACTGATCGCGGAGACATCTTTTTCACCGAATTAAACGGCATTCCAGTTGCTGCGGCGGTCATGCAGGTAGGGTGGCGTATCGCCATCGTGCCGAAAGATATCGGCGACCCCGAGAGTGTCTTTGACGAACTTTCTGCGAGCATTGAGATCGATCGCGAGCGTTTTTTTGCAAGTGCCATAAAAACGGATGATCCGTATGAAGAAGTCGCATTCCGTCTTTCGGACGAAGCTGCAGATGCAATTCGCGCGAAGAAGCTCCCGGGCGTCATATTGGTGCGAGATGAGTGGCGTTACTATCCAGGAGGTGACCTTGCCGCGCAGACGATAGGGTTCGTCGGGTTCCAGGGGGATAAACGAGTTGGCGTCTATGGGCTTGAACGGTTCTGGGAAACGACACTTTCGCGAACCTCTTCTGGTCTTTACGTAAATCCGTTTGCGGAACTTTTCACTAATTTTGAGGATGCCTTTGCGTCAAATCCAGCAGAAAGAGAAGGGAATATTATCACGACCATCGAGCCGTCAGTAGAGACGCGTCTCGAAGAGACGCTTGATGGTGTAATGAAAACGTACTCGTCGAAGCTTGTTGGCGGTATCGTGATGGATCCGAAAACCGGGGCGGTACGGGCGATGGCGCTCCGCCCTTCATTTGACTTGAATACATACAACACTGTTTCAGACTCAGCAGTGTATACGAATCTTCTTGTTGAAGGCATCTATGAAATGGGTTCTATCATGAAGCCTCTTACGGTCGCGGCCGGAATAGACACGGGAGCCATAACGCCTTCGTCAACGTATGTCGACAGGGGTTGTATCGAAAAAAGCGGGAAGACTATCTGCAATTACGACAAGAAAGCGCGCAACAGAGTTTCCATGCAGGAAGTTCTGAACCAATCGTTGAATCTCGGTGCCTCGTATGCAGTTGACGAAATGGGACATGAAGTTTTTGGGCGTTACGTGCACGCGTACGCGCTTGGAGAAAAAACAGGAATAGAACTGCCGAACGAGGCAGTAGGAAATATCCGAGCGATAGATAGCGGGTACGATGTCGATTACGCATCGGCCGGATTCGGGCAGGGGATTGCAGTCTCGGCTATCGGCATGACGCGTGCGCTCGCAACGTTGGCGAATCAAGGAGTTCTGCCCTCGCCGCATGTCGTTTCCGGTGTACGGTTTGAAAGTGGAATTACACGCTCTATAGAACCCGGAGAGGGGACAGGTGTGTTGAAACCGGAAACTGCCGATACCGTTACGCGCATGCTTGTGAAGGTTTTTGACGAGGCGCTCTTGGGAGGCGTCTTGAAGCAGGAGCATTACTCGATTGCTGCCAAAACAGGAACAGCGCAGATCGCTGTTCCCGGCGGGAGCGGATATTATCCGGATAGGTACCTCCACTCTTTTTTCGGGTATTTTCCGGCGCATGAGCCGAAATTTATCGTCTTTCTTTTCACTCTTGAGCCGAAAGGTGTCGAATTCGCTAGTGCCTCACTCGCGCGCCCATTCCTCGAAATAACAAAATTCCTCATCAATTATTACAATATTCCACCAGACAGATGAAAGAAAATAGCGCTGGCAGTTTTCTTTAATCTTTTGAG
>CAYIJQ010000086.1:0-1886 GCA_964363795.1 uncultured Candidatus Saccharibacteria bacterium | reverse complement strand
CGGCATTTTTCGGAGCTGGTAGTCCGTCAATAGGGTCTCCTACGACGTTGAACATGCGACCAAGCGCAGCTTCTCCGACAGGTACGCTGATGGCGGCGCCAGTGTCTGTTACTTCCGCATCACGCGCGAGACCTGCCGTGTCCTGCATTGCGATACAGCGGACACGATTCAGTCCGAGATGTTGCGCCACCTCGAGCGTCAGCGTTTGTTCTTTGCCTGACCGGCCAGGGTGCGAAATGGTGAGTGCGTTCCTGATGGAAGGCAGAGAACCATCGAACCGCACGTCCACAACGGGACCGATAATTTGAGTGATTATTCCTTTGCTCATACTGAATATTGAGTAACTGTAAACTGATAACTACCGACTGTAAACTACCTCATCGCCTCGATGCCGCTCGTTATTTCTGAGACCTCCCGCGTGATTGCGGCCTGACGCACCTTATTGAACTTTCGTGTTAGCTCTTGTGCCATTTCCTTCGCTTTGTCGGTAGCGCTTTTCATGGCGACCATGCGCGCGGAATGCTCGGAAGCTTTCGATTCAAGAAGTTTGTGGAAAACGGTTATGTTAGCAAGCTTTGGAATGAGTGCCCTGAAAACTTCTTCTGCATCCGGCTCTATGGTATAGGCTGGAACGCTACGCTCGTCCTCATTCGGGACTTCGGCAAACTTACCGCGCTCGGGCGTAATTGACGCAATAACGCGCTTCATAACTTCAAAAGATATCGGCATTATCTTGTGCACTGCGGCCTCTTGCTCGAACGTGGAACGGAAATTGGTGTAAGCAATGCGCACTTCGCGAGTTTCGCCCTTTGCTTGAAGTTCAATCATTTGATTGGTGATACGGCCAAATTCTTCTTCTTCTATGCCATCGGAGATGTTTACATGGTGGTGAACTACCGAATAGCCGTGCCGAAGGGCAAATTCATAACCGCGTTTTCCGAGGCAGATGAACAATAGGTCACTCGAAGATAGATTGTTCTCAGCAATAAATTGCTCTGTCTTTCTGATAACAGCACTGTTAAGACTCCCTGCGAGACCCTTGTCACTTGTGATGATGACGATAGCAACCTTTCCTTCCACGTTCTTTTTGGTCAAGGGATGGTTCGAGAAGTTCTGGCTCCCTGCGACACTCCCGAGCATACGCAGCGCTGCACGAGCATAGGGACGTGCCATGATTGCGCGCTCTTGTGCTTTTCGCATTTTCACCGCAGAAACGGCCTCCATCGCACGTGTTACCGTCGAGGTTTTCTTAACAGAGAGTATCTTCTGCTTAATGTTCTTGAGTCCTGCCATATCTGTAAAGTGCAGCTTTTCTACTTGCTGTGGGTTTTATACAATCTTTTTACAATTTCGTGTATCTCGTCACTGTATATATAATCGCTTACAAAGCGTGCGGCATCTTCGGCTTTTATATGCGTGAAAAGTTTTTTTCCAAGAACGTCGACTTTTTTCACGGCCTCTGTTTGAAATTCTTGAGCTGAGATTTTTTTTATGATATCTTCCCCGCCGTATTCACGAAGAGCACCTCGAATTTTTTCAGTGAGCGCTTCGATAAAAATATTTCTTGCTTTCCGTGCTTCAGTTTCGACGTTGCCTGGAATATTTTCACTCATACGCACAATGTTATGACTGTTCGAAGAATTCCGGATGCGAGGCCTTGAACTCTTCCATCGCCTTGTCGAGTTTTTTCTTGAGTGCGTCGGATACGGTCTTGGACTCTTTTATCTCCTCGAGTATGCGGTTATGGCGCGCGCTTATAAATTCAAGCCATGCCGCTTCGGCTTCCTTCACTCGTGAAGCAGGTACTTCAATGTACAGCTTGCCCACCGCCGCGTAGAGGTCAACTACCTGTAGCTCCATGGGCATCGGCGAACCGTTCTTCTGTT
>CAYIJQ010000085.1:0-2017 GCA_964363795.1 uncultured Candidatus Saccharibacteria bacterium | reverse complement strand
TGCGCTTCACACGCGGCGCCTCAGATTTCCTTGCGCATATTTTCCAGCATGAAATGGACCATCTCGAAGGTATCCTCTATACCGACAAGACAAAAAAGATATATGACGACTCCGAGGAGACAGGCAAATCGTCTCACGGGGCGAGAAAAGACTGATGTCCGCGCAATATGAGCAAAGATATCAGATTTGCGTTCTTCGGTACCCCGCGTCTCGCGGCAATTTTCCTCGATGAACTCGAAAAAGCCAGTTATGTTCCTTCTCTTGTCGTGACAACGCCAGACCGTAAACAAGGCCGAGGTCTTACTCTCACTCCCCCGCCTGTAAAAGAATGGGCGCAAAAACGTAACATCGAAGCCCTACAGCCAGAGAAACTGGACGATGACTTTAGCCACAGGCTACGAGCTACAGGATGCGAGCTTTTCGTCGTCATCTACTACGGCAAAGTCTTACCAAGGGCTGTTCTCGATATTCCGAAACACGGCGTGTTGAACGTTCATTTCTCTCTCCTCCCCCGTTGGCGCGGCACTTCGCCTGTACGAGCAGCAATATTGAATGATGACCACGAAATCGGTACCTCCATCATTCTCCTCGACGAAAAAATAGACCATGGCCCTATTGTTGCGCAAAAGAAGTTCGCCGTTCCTCCACAGGCTGGCGGATGGCCGCCACGAGCACGTGAGTTGGAAGAACAAATGACGCATGAGAGTGCGAAACTTCTCATTGGAATATTGCCCAGCTGGCTCAAGGGCGACATCGAGGCACAGGAGCAGAACCATGACTTAGCTACACTTTGCCCCGCTCTCGAAAAAAGTGACGGGCTTATCAATCTTTCTCATGACCCATACCAGAACTTACTCAAAATCCGAGCATTCGATACGACCATCGGAACTCATGCTTTTTTTGAAAGAGATGGGAAACGGATCCGTGTGCAAATTCTCGACGCTCATCTGGACCCGAAAGGCGCTCTGGTCATCGATACGGTGAAGCCCGAAGGTAAACGAAAAATGAGTTACGAAGAATTCGTGCGTTCCGGTGCCCATCCCGCAGAGTAGCTTTACATAAAAATATTGAAGGGTATGTTGTAAATAGGTTTCGGTTGAGATTTGACCTTGGTCTCAGCCGGAAAAACGGTAGCGCGCCCTTGTCCTGACCTGCACAGGACATGAGATGCTGCAGCTGCCCCCGCGTTGGACAGGAGCTAATTCCTGACCTTCTTACCTGCCCAACGACAACTCGAGTCGCCTCCTTGGCGACTCGGTTTCTATTCGTTGCCCCAAAGCCATTTCTTAACACGCGCGCCGATGCGGCGGGTT
This sequence comes from uncultured Candidatus Saccharibacteria bacterium, assembly GCA_964363795.1. GTDB lineage: Bacteria > Patescibacteriota > Minisyncoccia > Phycocordibacterales > UBA2100 > UBA10103. The sequence goes on along the minus strand of CAYIJQ010000085.1, from coordinate 704 downwards.
ACTCGTATTTCTCGTCGCTTTTTCTTGCGTAGCTGTCGTTCTACTTCTTCTTTTACATCGTCTATTGCACCGTTCACGCTTTCGGAATTATTACGCGCATACACAGCCTCTTCGCCAGGAGAAATAATGCGTATTTCCGCGAACCATATATTCGCGCCGTGGCGCGGCCGGCCGGCATCGCGACCTATCTCTACCTCGCATCGCGCGAGCTCTGCTGTTTCTCCGATGAATTTTTCAAGAGTATTAAGACGTTGAGCAAGATAGTCTTCGGTCTCCGGCGTCATCTGATAATCAGTGGACTTGATGCGTATATTCATACTTTTATTTTATCACACGAAATGTTTTATTCGGACGCTGATGCCCTGAAACAATACTCACGGCGTTTTCAAGAACGTGAAAATGGCGTGCGATGAGTGTGCGAACCCTGTTATTGGCCTCATTTCGTTCCGCTTCTTCTTTCACATGGATTTCGTATGAGTGTTCCATGAGCTCAACAAAACGCTCTCTACGTGCACCCGCTGTTACCTTTACCCTAACAAGCATGTTCTTCTACTGCCGCTTATACTTCCCTACCAATTCTGCTTCCGCGAGTACGTGTCCTTCCATCGCGGCGAGCACCTCCGCTTTAGAAGCACCTTCGAGGAGCCCAAGTATTGTGTCGAGTGCATAGAGACGGAAGTAGTAGCGGTGCTCACTAGGCTCGT
>CAYIJQ010000084.1:0-2175 GCA_964363795.1 uncultured Candidatus Saccharibacteria bacterium | reverse complement strand
TGGTCGCGTCGACAACCTCAACTTCTATCCATCCGCCAACCGGCGGACTGCCGAAATATTTTTTCACATACGCCTCATCATCAGGGCGGTCTATGCCACGGATGTAGACACCCTTGAGAGTCGCCCCTGCTTCCTTGAGAAGATACGCGACGACTGAAGAATCAGAGCCACCCGATAAGGCGATAAGTACTTTTTTTCCCGCGATTTGCTTTCTAAGTTCTAGGGTCTTTTGCTCGGCAATATTATGAGCGGGGAAGCGGTCAGTAATGCCGCATATCGAGACACAGAAATTCTCGTACATTTTTAGACCAGCTTCAGTATCCGTGACTTCGGGATGGAATTGTACGCCCCAGAGATGTTTGTACCGCCCTGCGGCGACGGGTGCATTATCGGTTGCGCCGAGGTTCGTCAAAACTGAACTTTCTTCAACAGAGTCTCCATGTGTTTCCAGGACTTTTGTTTCTTTCTCGATACCTTGGAACAACACGTCCTCTCCTCGTATCTTGAATGTGTGCACACCGAACTCGCGCATATCGCTCGGGGTTACGGGAGCGCCCACATGCTTCGCCCACATCTGAAAGCCGAGACATATACCGAGTGTCGGTATGCCAAGGTCGAATATTTTTTCGTCAAACGGGGGTGGTTCATTGAAAACCGATGCGGGGCCGCCGGAGACGATGATTCCCGCGGGGGCTGCCTTTTTTACGTCATCTGCTGTAACGCTTGCGGGGTCGGCAACAACACAGAAAACGCCAAGTTTTGCGAGATTCTGGACAATTAAATGGTCGAACTGGCTTCCCATCGAGAAGAGAAAGATGAAATGCTTGGTCTGCCGCACATGCATCTCTTCCGCGACATCAGCGAGGGCTTCAGGTGTAGCTTTCGTGAAGATGCTCAACATGGTCAAAATATATCATAAAAGAGTAGAAAAAGTTGATGGTAAGATTCAATTTTGATTAGTGAACACTGCCAGGATATGAGTTGGTATGTATATATCGCAGAGGCCCGCACGGGGGCTTTCTACGTCGGAATAACTATCGATCCGCTCGAACGCATCGCGAAGCATAATCGTGGGGACGGTTCGCGAATGGCTATTCAACAAGGGCCATTCCGGCTTCGGTACGTCTCAAAAGCATTTGCTAACAAATCCGAAGCGAGGACAAGAGAAGCTCAAATTAAAGGTTGGAGTCGTTTCAAGAAGCAAAGACTAATCAGGGGGGAGTGGGAGTAGAGACTCAAAGGTTCGGCAAACTCACCGCAAACAATACAAGGCAAGAGATGTGCCCTTCGACAAGCTCAGGGTACTTCGATTCGCCCATCGAGGTTTGTGTGCAAATTATGCTGAATATCGGCCTTTTGGGGTGTTTACACTGAGCGAGCGTAGCGAGTCGAAGTGTGGATAACTGGGTTGCAGTCGTGTATAGTGGTATATACTCTAATCTAGTGGGATAGGGTGGGAAACTATGAAAAACCTATTGATCGGCGAGTACGAACACACGCTCGACAATAAGAAGCGTATCTCTCTGCCGAAAGCGTTCCGTGCACCACTTGGCAAACGTGTCGTTGTGACAAGAGGCCTCGACAGTTGTCTCTTCGTATATTCTCGTGATTCCTGGGGAAAGATCGCGGAGAAATTGCAATCACTTTCGTTCGTCAATGCTGACACGCGCGGCTTCAATAGGTTCATGCTTTCGGGTGCCACGGAGGTCGACGTGGACGATATCGGCCGTATTCTCATTCCGGAGCACCAGAAGACCTTCGCTGGTCTTAAGAAGCGAGTCGTCTTTACGGGAGTCTCTGACCGGGTCGAGATTTGGGATAGAGACCGCTGGTTCCGCTACAAGAAGCGCATCGACCACGACGCGGAGCGGATGGCGAAGAAGCTCGGAGAAATAGGGGCGCTTTAAAAGTTGGCTGCACGGGGTAGCTGGAAGATCATAACAGTGTCATGCGCACGCGACGCTCACAATCTTCCAGCGACCCGGTGCCGTCACCCTTCGACAATCCTCGAGGCGAGTCGCGACACCAACCAGTTCTTTTACACGAAATAGTCGAGAGTCTTTCGATTGCACCGGACGATATAGTCGTCGACGCAACGTTGGGCGGCGCAGGACATGCGAAGAGTCTTGCAGATAGGCTTGGGAAAAAGGGGATGTTGATCGGTTTCGATCTTGA
>CAYIJQ010000083.1:0-2193 GCA_964363795.1 uncultured Candidatus Saccharibacteria bacterium | reverse complement strand
GATTTTCTGCCTGCATCACGGGAGAAGAGAGAAGATAAAATCTGAGCGCATCAGCACCATACTTCTCTATCACCTCCATCGGGTCGGGGTAGTTCTTTAGTTTTTTCGACATTTTCTTACCATCCCCCGCCAATACGATTCCATTCACGATGACGTTCTGAAATGCATTTCTACCAAATATCGATACTGCCAAGATGTGCATGTAGTAGAACCATGCTCGTGTTTGGTCCAACCCTTCGGCAATGAATTGTGCGGGAAAAACCTCCTCAAATTTCTCTTTGTCGTCAAAAGGATAGTGTCGCTCGCCGTACGGCATTGAACCGGAATCGAACCAGGTATCGAGAACATCCGGAATGCGTCGCATAGTGCCACCGCATCCGCCATTCTCGGCGGAACATACAACGGTAATCTCATCAACGATGTGCTTATGGAGGTCGTCCACCTTTTTACCACTCGCCGTCTCAAGTTCGGAAGCCGAGCCAAAGACTCGTTCCGTTTTGCACTTCTCACACCTCCATAGCGGTATAACGCTCGCCCAAAAGCGCTGGCGGCTGATAGACCAATCGCGGGCACCCTCGAGCCATTTCCCCCAACGCCCCTCTTTTATATGCGTGGGTGACCAATTAATGGGGCGCGCGTTCTTGAGGATTGCTTCTTTCTGCGCCTCTATCTTTACGAACCACGATGAGGTCGCGTAGTTCAAAAGTGGCGTATCGCAGCGCCAACAGTGTGGGTACGAGTGAGTGACGTTCTCCTTCGAGAACAGCAGATTATTCTCTTGTAAATACTTCAAGACTGCAACGTCAGTACCGAGACGTACTTTGTCGTCTTCCGAATGAGGCTTCACTTCCATTCCTGCGAAATCCTTCACCTCTGGCTTCATCGTGCCGTCTCCATTCACGTGTTGAACGAACGGCAGATTCACCTGCTTCAAGAGCGCCCAATCGTCAGCACCGAACGCTGGTGCTTCGTGTGCAATCCCAGTACCTGTATCAGTTGTTACAAAGTCAGTCGCGTAAATTTTCCACCCATTCTCGCGATTCTTCAAAGAAGTATTCTTGGCGTAGTAGTCAAACAACGGTTGATAAGACTTACCTACCAGATCGCGCCCTTTCATTTCCACCACCACTTTGGGATTTTTCAAATCTTTCTGATATCGCTCTACTGCAGTTTTTGCGAGTATGTAGTTTCCAGTCTCGTCTGCAATACGAACGTAATCAATGTCGGGTCCTACGGCGAGTGCAACATTACCCGGTAGGGTCCATGGCGTTGTCGTCCATGCAAGAAAATATGTCCCCGGTTCATCGACAAGTTCAAATTTCACCGTTACCGCAATATCCTTCACATCCCTGTAGCCTTCCGACACTTCCTGTTGAGAAAGTGTTGTCTCACACCGCGGGCAAATGTGCATAGAGCGGTAGTCTTCGTAGACCAACCCTTTGTCGTAAAGCTGTTTAAAAACCCACCAGACAGACTCCATGAACGGTTTATCCATAGTGCGGTACGCATTCTTCATGTCGGCCCAGCGGCCGATGCGTGGGATTATCTTTTCCCACTCCGATGCGTAAGTGAGAACACGTTCACGGCAGCGTTCGTTGAATTTCGCGATACCCATTTGGAGTATCTCTTTTTTGTGTTTGAAACCGAGCTCTTTCTCAACGATGTTTTCTATCGGCAGTCCGTGGCAGTCCCACCCCCACACGCGCGGCACGTGGTAGCCGCGCATTGTCCAATAGCGCGGCACCACGTCCTTGATGACGGAAGCCACGATGTGGCCGTAATGCGGAAGTCCTGTCGCAAATGGTGGCCCATCGTAGAACACATAGTCGCCTTTTGGGGCCGCTTTTTCAAGCGATTTTTCGAAAATTCGATGCTTGTTCCAGAATTTAAGAACCTCCTCCTCGCGCTTCGCGACTTCGCTCTTCTGTTCTTCACTCATGCGACGTATCGTAGCATGGGACGAAATCACCTCGTAGAGGTTTACTTACGGAGAATTTCTTGGAGAAATTCCCCGTGAACCTCCTGATTCCATTGGATGAAGATCAGCTTACGGAGAATTTCTTGGAGAAATTCCCCGTGAACCTCCTGATTCCACTGGGTGGAATCAGGAGGTTCACATTTTCTCGGGTGCGGGGATGCCGAGGAGCCAGAGGCCGTTTTTGAGCGTCCTTCGGACGGCATCGACTACCGCGA
>CAYIJQ010000082.1:0-2258 GCA_964363795.1 uncultured Candidatus Saccharibacteria bacterium | reverse complement strand
AGCATGGCAACGCCAAGCGCCAACCCTACTATCATAAACGGTTCAATGAGAGAAACCAGTGTATCTACTGAATGATTGACTTCACGGCGATAAAATCTCGCCATAGTATCGAGTACGTGGCCGGTATTTCCCGTTTCCTCGCCGATTTTTAGCATTGCTACAACTATGCCGGGAATTTCCGGGTGTTTTCGCAAAGCTTCAGAAACCGGAAGGCCCGCCTTCACATCCGCGCTCGCAGCGGCAAGGACTTTCTCAAATACCACATCCCCCACTACCGACCCCGTGATCTCAAGGCTCCGCAACATTTGTATGCCGCTTTGGAGCATCGTAGAAAGGTTGTCGGCTATACGCGAAAGAAAGAGCTTTTGATAAATACCCCCGACAACAGGAATTTGGATCCGCGCGCGTGAGAACATCTCCTTTCCCGCTGGTGTGGCCCCAAACCGTATAAGAAATACGGCGCCTCCGAGAAGGAGTGCCCCGAGAAGGAGTGCGTAGTGAGTGAGAAAATTACTAATACCAATAACGATACGCGTGTAAAAGGGTACTTCCTGCCCCACTTCAGCAAGAATGGTCGCGAGGCTCGGTATGACAACTGTGAGCATAACGCCCATGACCACGATAAATGTCAGCGTTATGAATGCCGGGTATATCAAAGCGTTCCTCGCTTTTTGGGTAATTTCATAATTCCTATCGAGATAGTCAGAGAGAAACGTAAATGTTTCATCTAATTTCCCCGATTCCTCACCAGCACGGACCATATTCACGTAAAATGGCGAGAATACGTCTTCGTGACGAGAGAGCGCTGTCGAAATGGTACTTCCGCTTTGAATATCGTTCGCGATCGCCGTGAGTTTCTCTCCGAGCTTCGGCGTTCGCGCTTCTGCGGCAAGCAGACGAAATGCGCGCAAGGCCGATACCTGCGCTTCAAAAAGCGTCGTTATCTGGCGCGATATCATAACGATATCGGTGTTCGTAATACGGTCAAAAAATGAGACGCGGCTGAGGAGCGAAGGGCTGGCTTTGACCGGATCTATTGCAGATACGATGAGGTTCCGGCGCTGAAGAGCGGTTATCGCAACGTCAATGTTGATGGCATCTATCGTTCCTTGCCTCTGTGCACCTTCAGGATCAAGCGCAGTATACGTGAATAAACTCATAGTTTGTTGCTTGGCGCTTGTAATGTGCAGGGGAACATAGATGCAAATTGCTTAGAGAAGTTTTTGCAGAACGTTCGGGTTCAAAGAATACTGATAGGCACTCTCAACTGTTATTTCACCGCGCCCAACGAGCTCCGCGAGAGAGCGATTCATGTCGATCATACCCTCGTTCGAACCGGTCTCGATAACAGTGTTTATCTCATGCGTGCGCTTCTCGCGAATAAGATTGGCGATAGCCTTATTATTGATGAGTAGTTCGTACGCCGGAATGAGCCCACCTGAGACACGCGGGATTAAACGCTGGCTGAAAATGCCCGCGAGCGATGCGGCAAGCTGAAGACGAATCTGGTCCTGCTGAGAGGCTGGAAATGTATCTATGATGCGATCGATGGTCTGGGCGGCGTTATTCGTGTGGAGCGTCGAGAATACAAGGTGACCCGTCTCAGCGGCAGTTACAGCTGCGGCCATCGTCTCAGGACCCCGCATTTCACCGACTAAGATGACGTCCACGTCTTGACGAAAAGCGGATTGAAGCGCCGTTGCAAAATCTTTCGTGTCGATACGAACCTCACGCTGGTCGACGAGCGACTGCTTTGGCTGATAGACATACTCTATCGGATCTTCGATCGTCACAATATGTTCCATTCGCTCAGAATTAATCAACTCAACGAGCGCGGCGAGGGTCGTCGTTTTTCCCTGTCCCACTGGTCCAACGACAAGAAAGAAGCCCTGCGTCCGACGCGCGAAGCTCATCAGTACTTCAGGTAAATTCAACTCCTGGATAGTACGGATGGTTTTCGGGATTAGTCGAAGGGCGATGCCGACGCTTCCCCGCTGAAAGAATGCGTTGCCTCGAAAACGAGTACCATCTTCGCTCTCATATGCAAAATCCACCTCTTGCTCCGCCTCAAATCTCGCTTCTTTCTGTGGTGTAAGCATCACTTTTAAGAACCCTTTTGTATCTTCCGCTGTAAGCACGGACTCTTTCAGCATGGGCGTCAAAGAACCCGCAACGCGTATTGTGGGATGAGCTTCTGTTGAGAAGTGGAGATCGCTCCCGCCTTCGTGTGAAAGGACGTTGATGTATTTTTTGAGCGT
>CAYIJQ010000081.1:0-2301 GCA_964363795.1 uncultured Candidatus Saccharibacteria bacterium | reverse complement strand
CTTATAGCCGTCGCAGAAGCTCTGGAAGACCTTGCAAAAGAACGCACTCTTATCGAGCCGGAATTCTTCTATGTAGGTCCGCCACCCTTCGACAATCAGGCTCTCTTGGAGCATGAGATAACTTATATACCGGGTTCCGCTGGTCGCGTGCGTCGTTACTCAAGTATCGCTAACTTTTTCGATATTTTCAAAACAGCACGGGGAATATTACAGTCCATAATGGGACTCTTTCGACTGTACCCCGATGTGGTGTTTTCGACAGGGGGATTCGCCGCATTCCCAACACTCTACGCCGCGCGCATCCTACGTATCCCTGTCGTCATCTACGACGCCGACGCAGTGCCTGGGCGTGTTTCTCTCTGGTCCGCACGTTTTGCCCATTGGATAGCGCTCGCACATCCGGATGCTGCCACGGGGTTCCCGAAGAAGTATCTTGAGAAAACTGCGCACACGGGGCACCCGATACGCAAAGAGATCGAATCTCCAAGTAAAGAAGGTGGGTATGAGTTCTTAAAACTAGACCCGGGGGTCCCGACAATATTCGTCCTTGAAGGCTCGCAAGGGGCAGTTACTATGAATGAAACAGTCCTCGACGCTCTACCGGAGATCGTAAAGCGATACAACGTCGTACATCAAACAGGAAGTGCGAATTTAGGGGATGTGACCGGACTCGCAGCAGTTGTTTTGAAAGACTCGCCATATAAAAATCGCTACCGCGCATTTGGTCTCCTCAATACGCTCGCCTTACGCATGGCGGCAGGTATTGCGTCCGTAGTCGTTTCGCGCGCTGGAAGCGGAACCATCTTTGAGATCGCTTCGTGGGGCATACCTGCCATTCTCGTACCCATTCCGACCGAAATTTCACATGACCAGACTGAGAATGCATTTTCATACGCAAGAGTAGGTGCCGCGACAGTATTGGAACAAAAGAATTTGGCACCACATCTCCTCGTCGCTGAAATTGACAGGATAATGGACGACACAGTGCTCCGCACCAAGATGGCAGAAACGGCACGCAGATTCGCCCGGCCGAACGCAGCACGGAAGATTGCGGAGATCCTTGTCGAAACCGCGCTCGAACACGAACCGGTATGACCCGACCACACGCAACGATTTCATTATGAGCAACGTGCGCGTCCGATTTCCGCCCTCTCCGACGGGTTATTGCCACGTGGGCACGGCTCGCATGGCGATACTGAATTTTCTCTTCGCTAAAAAACACGGCGGCTCTATCATTTTTCGGAGCGAGGACACTGATAAAGAGCGCAGCCGCCGTGAATACGAAGACGACATCGTAGAGCAGTTGAAATGGCTTGGTCTCTCGTGGGATGAGTTCTACCGCACGTCAGAGTGTGTAGAATCACATGTACAAGCGGTCAAACGCCTTATCGACGAGAACAAGGCATACGTATCAAAAGAAGAGAGCAAAAAAGATGCGACCGTACAGGTTGAAGTCGTGCGACTTCGCAACCCGGGAAAAGTTATTACCTTCACCGACCTTATCCGCGGCGATATCACGTTCGATACGACAGAGCTTGCTGATTTCGTGGTCGCACGAGCGATTGACGACCCCCTCTACCACCTCGCCGTTGTCGTCGATGATAACGAGATGAGTATCACGCATGTTATTCGCGGTGAGGACCATATCTCGAATACGCCCCGTCAGATACTGATACAGGAAGCGCTCGGCTACGAGCGGCCGTACTATGCGCACTACCCGCTACATCTTGGCGTTGATAAATCGAAGCTATCTAAACGCACAGGTGACGTCGCGGTAAAAAGCTATCGGGAACGCGGCTTCTTATCTCAAGCGCTTCTGAACTACATCGCCCTTTTGGGATGGACTCCGCCGTCAGATAAGGAAATTTTGTCCCTCGACGAGATGATAGCTGAATTTGAACTTCGCGACCTCCACAAGAGTGGTGCCGTTTTCGACATTGAAAAACTTCGCTGGTTCAACCGTCATTACCTACTGAAAGAGCCCGAGGACTCTTTTCTGCACACCGCGACAAGTATCATGAAAACAGTGTTCGAAGAACGAAACACCGCCTGGGATGAGAAAAAGGCACACGCGATCGTGCCGCTCATCCGTGAGCGTATCAGTGTATGGGAAGATTTGTATACGTTCCTACGGGAAGGAGAGTTCGACTATTTTTTCGCCGCTCCAATACTCGACATGACGAAGATACCCGGGAAAGGGAGTGACACAAAAATTGCTGCAACTCATTTGGAACGCTTGCAAGAGTTTCTAGCACCTCTTTCTGCGGAAGATTTCAAAAATATGGAAGTGGTGAAAAATGC
>CAYIJQ010000080.1:0-2303 GCA_964363795.1 uncultured Candidatus Saccharibacteria bacterium | reverse complement strand
ATCGCATGGCGGGAGGAGTTCAATTTCAAGGTGCATGTTCTATTCGCGATAGCTGCACCCGCGCTCGGATGGTACTTGGGCATCTCAAAAATTGAGTTCCTCATCGTCATCCTCATGATAGGGCTCGTGATGACCGCAGAAATATTCAACACGGCGCTTGAAGAGCTGTGCGATAAGTTCCAACCCGAGCACGACCCGCACATCGGGAAAATAAAAGATCTTGCGGCTGCGGCAGTTCTTATCGCATCAATAACTGCGCTTCTCGTAGGCATCATTATTTACACGCCATACCTTATAGCCCTCTTGTGATATACTCGTCGCACTACCAAGTTATAAAAACACCATGGACGCACTGCAAAAATTTGCGATACCTCTCTCTATCCTCGGCGCAGGCGCTTTGATAGCGTTCGCCGTTTACTCAAAATCCCCCGCTGCTTCAGGTGGAAGCCTGACAACACGTACAGCTCCCGTTGAAATACGCGCGGTACGTGCTGATGAGCATGTGCGTGGCAATTCTGATGCGCAAGTCGCGATGGTTGAATTCTCCGACCCCGAATGCCCGTTTTGCAAACAGTTCGACGCGACAATGCAACAGGTCATCGAGACGTACGGCGGAGATGAGGTCGCATGGGTATACCGCCACTTCCCACTGGCACAGCTTCACCCGAAGGCCCCTAAAGAAGCCGAGGCGCTCGAGTGCGCGTGGGAGCAAGGGGGGAATGATGTATTCTGGAAATTTTCCGACAAGGTGTATGCCAGCACGAACTCTAACAACTCGCTCGACATCGGCGTCTACAATTCGCCAAAGCCCACGCCAACCGGGCCTGACGGCAAGCCGTACTATACGGAAAAAACGCCTCGGAGCGCTTCCGACGCAGGTCAACTATCCAACTTCGCTGTAGAACTTGGTCTCAACAAAGCTACCTTCGAAGAATGTCTCAAAAATGGGACGCACACTTCGAAAGTAGCGACTGATACAGAGGAAGCCTCTGATTCCGGCGGCAACGGTACTCCGTACATTATCTTTGTCTCCAAGAAAAAAATATCGGAAGAAACGAGGAGTATCCTAGATTCTTTCATCTCTACGGTTGGCCCTGACACCTTTGTTACTTCGAATGACGGGTTCCGCATTTCAATGAGCGGTGCTTTGCCTTTCGAAATGATCCAACCAATCGTCGATTCACTCCTAAAATAATGACTTCCTTGAAAATTTACAGAGAATACAGAGAACCGTTCTCTGTATTTTTATAGCGAGGTTCGCGTGCTGCTTTGCGGTGTCTCGCAGGCTGGCGAGCCGAGAGTCAGCGCTGCGCGAGCACGCGCAGACAGCGACCGCAAAACGGCACGCGAGCCGAGCGATTATTCTTCTACGAGTCCAAGCCGGTAGATGTCAAAGCTATTCTCCCCCTCGAACATGTCGGAGGGGTTAGGGAGGAAGGTGCGCGTGCGTGACACTTCGGCAGTTGCATCGTGCAAGAGCCGGCGAAAAACGGCGAATTCCTCTTGGCAATTCTCAAAATCGATAACGTACTTTCGCATCTGGCTTGAACCGTCAGCATTCTTTCTCTTTTTGCACTCGTGCAAAATGAAGCGCCGTACAGACTTTCCGAATTGTTCTTTCACTGTATAGTAGTTAAAAATCGCCTGTATGATAAAGAGTGTCTTGTGAGCCCCGTAAGTGCTAAAAGAGTCTACAAACTTGTGGTCAACAATGTCGACGGCGCCACGCTCTGTCTTTGATTCAACAACCAAGTCCGATACAGCCTTGATGGGAAGCGGCAATCCATCTACTTCTGCGACAGCCCGCACTTCGACTCCCAGCACTTTGTACTTCGGCGGTCGCGCAAGATAGAACGAAATGGCCTGCAAATACTCACGCTCCATTGCGGCGCGCTTTTTCTTTCTCGCCAAGCGGCTTCGTGCCTTACCGAAACTTATTTCAAAATCGGGTGTGTTACGAAGATACTCAAGACCAAGGTCAATTGCGACCTCCTTCCCTATTCCGCTGTAAAAGTGTTGAAGCGCCACGTGCCCTGCGCGCCCGACGATGGATGCCGGCGAAGCCGGCATATCGTATACGCCCTCAACGTAGCGCTTGTACCAAGCGAGTGGGTTCCTCAAAAAGGCCATGAGGGACGAGTGGCTCCAATGCGTGATGGGAAATGCATGTCCTTTCGGCTCTCTCACGGGGCGTAGTATACCCTGTGAGATAAAAGTTCTCTTAGTGCCATCAGAGATTTTTATTATTCGCATCTTACGAGATATGCAGTAATCTCTTTTGACATGGCTATCTCATGAGGTAT
>CAYIJQ010000079.1:0-2390 GCA_964363795.1 uncultured Candidatus Saccharibacteria bacterium | reverse complement strand
CGCCCATTGTAATAAAACTTCTCTGCGTACGAGCGCGTTATCTCTCGCGACCCTGCGACAAGCGGCCATATGCTCTCGATTCCGAGTTCTCGATTTATCGCTTCCAATGATGGAGGACTACCCTCGACATACCGCATCGGGTTCTCAAATACTTCATCGTTGTTGATTAGCATCTCATAGTGCACGTCTTTCTGCGTCGTATGGAACTCGTGCGCGCTCTTCTTATATGTGACCGCAACAAGTGTGCAGCCTTCCCCGACAAGTTTCTTCGCAAGGAAATGGCCTATATTGACGCCCCAGTTGCGCTGCTGGACTATCAAAATCCGCTTTCCTTTCATGGTCATCGTGTGATCAAACGCCGAGAGAGCGGCGTGGCTCGTTTAATGTTCTTCACCGCACGTTTCCCCAGTACGCTTGGATACAACTTCGGTGGGAGCCCATTGCCCGGACGAATGGAGCGAACGTTTTTCTTAGTAAACTTCTCGCCTTTTTTTATGTCTTTGACGACAAAGAGCGAGCGACGGAATATAATATTCTCCGACTCCCCCTTCGAGCGCTTATACGACGGCCTGCCGATAGCACGCTCCACCTCCCGAACGGAAGCGACAAGTCGTTTGAACTCCTGCGGCTCGAGCGAGAATGAAGCATCCGACCCGCCGTCCGCGCGCGAGAGCGTGAGGTGTTTCTCGATAATGCGCGCGCCGAGCGCTACGGCCGCGACCGCGACATCATTCGAGAGCGTGTGGTCGGAGAGGCCGACGGAAATGTTGAAGCGCTTTGCTAAATCGGGAATGGTGGCGATGTTCATCTCTTCGGGTTTCGCCGGGTACGCGCTCACGCAGTGCAGGAGAACGATATCTTTCGTGCCCGCCTTCTTCAAGGTGCGCATCGCGAGCCGTATCTCGTCGAGCGTCGCCATGCCGCGCGACATGATGACCGGCTTCTTTGTCCGGCCGATTCTCTCAAGCAACGGTATATCAACGATTTCGAACGACGCGACCTTATACGCCGGCACTTTGAGCTTTTCGAGAAAATCGACGGCAGTCTCGTCGAATGGAGTTGAAAAACACAGGAGCCCTCTCTTTCTCGCATGTGCAAAGAGTTCTTTGTGCCATTCCCATGGCGTATGCGCCCATGTGTAGAGCTGGTAGAGCGTCTTGCCACGCCACTCTTTGTTCTTTGACTTGATCTTGAAATAGGGAAGGTCGGAATCAATCGTCACTGTATCCGCGGTATAGGTCTGCAGCTTCACCGCATCGGCGCCGGCGTCTGCGGCCGCATCAATGATCGCGAGCGCACGTTTTATATCGCCGTTGTGATTACCAGAAATCTCGGCGACTATGAAAACAGGATGCCCGTGCCCTATAGAGCGTTTTCCGGCTTTAAACATGGAGCGATAGTAGCATCGCGCGCGCCCTATCGCCACTCGACCATCGGAGGCTCCTTCGGCTCGTCCGACGACACCTCGGAAAAAGGGGCGAGTCCAAGCGCGCGCGCTATTGCCTCCGAGGCCGGATTTATATCTTTCTTGATATGTGCCACAATTTTTCTCCCAGCGAGTTTTTCGTGAACGAACTGCAAAACCATGCATTTGCCCATTCCCTTACCGCGCCAGAAAGGCGCAATCGTATACGATACTTCGACGAATCCATCGTCGCGTTCATCCGAGCGCATTGTACCGATCGGCTCACCTGCTCCGGTCTCAACGATGTGGAGCGTGCGCCCAGGAAATCCGCCGGAGAGGACTTTCTCTAACCACTGCACATGTTTATCCCAATCAAGTAGCGCCGTCGTGCCCGAAGCGCGTCGCGTTTCCTCATCATTGCGCCACTCGAAAAGCATTTTTGCATCCTCAATGGTAGCGAGCCGTATATGAAGCAGTTCTTCCATAAAATTCAACGATAGTGATATGAGCCATCCCTTATCCGGCGTATACCCTCCTCCTCATGTGTGATGCGCCGTTTCAGAAACTCGCTTCGGTACGCTTCATCAATAGAAGATTTCCATTTTTCCGGCGAGTCTTCTATTAGAATTTCTTCCGCCGCGATTACTTTCACCGCATCGGCCATATCGGAAAATCTGGTGGCAAGCATGGCCTCGACGCGCGGAATGTGCCAGTGGTTGGTCACGATCAGGACCTGCCTCCATTTGCGGTCAACGAGCATTTTCTGGATTGCTTCCAATTGCTGAAAGGTCGAATTCGACCCTTTCTCGAGAAATGTTCGCGGTTCAATAATGCCGTGTTCAAGAAGTTCGTCGCGTATCACTTCCGATAGTAACGGCTGCGTCATATCGTAACTCTCATATCCTCTGCCGCCGCTCGGCACGATTACCGCGTTCGGATATCTGCGGGCAAGTACAACGGCGGCCTCGACGCGAAGCAACTGCCC
>CAYIJQ010000078.1:0-2525 GCA_964363795.1 uncultured Candidatus Saccharibacteria bacterium | reverse complement strand
AGTGGAGATCGCTCCCGCCTTCGTGTGAAAGGACGTTGATGTATTTTTTGAGCGTCGGAGCGTAGTCTGTCATAAAAAATAGTACATGCTCTCGTGCTTAAATGTTACCTCAGGTAACCGAGAGTACTTCTATTGTATCGCACATTTGCCTTGGATCTCCATCAAGAATGTGTAGAACTCAAAATCTTCTCCGCGAAAAACGCTTCCCGGGTCTCAGCGCTTTTTTGTGAGCTCCTGTCCCACAGCTTCCACTACTTCAGATGGAATCATGCTTGCTTTGACAATGTAGCGACTCACTCCCAGGCTTTCAGCCTTAGCCTTCTCTTCATCATTGCCTTGATTGGTGAGAGCGATCTTTATTGCATTTGGTGCTAAGTGCTCCGCTTCGAGCGCTTGAAGGAACGAGAAGCCGTCCCACTCAGGCATTACAAGATCGAAAACGAGAGCGTCTGCTTGAAATCCGCTACGGAGAGTTTCGAGCGCTTCTTTCACAGAAAGGCACGCGTGTACTACAAACCCTGCTGCTGTGAATTTCATGCTGTACATATCCAAGAGGAACTTGTCATCGTCCATAAGGAGCACGCTTTTCTTGGAGCCATTCTCTCGCGCTGCTGTTTCAGTGTTCATGGTGTTCTTTTCCTCTCCGACATTGGTTATTGTACTATAGGATCTGTAGCATTCTTCGACCCATCGGTCTTGGGGGTAGTCTTGGAACTTCCGGCAACGTCTATCTTGTCAGCTTCAACGCCTCCCGTATCGGTTATGTCCCCTCCACCGCTTAAAAGTTGTGAGAGTGTATTCACTTCAGAAAATGGGATCAGTTTATTGAAGGCTTTCACAAGAGCGTCTTCCTGCATTGTAAGCATGCCGTCTGTACGTGCGGAAGCCCAAAGCCGAGAACCGACTGGATTGTCGAGAATAATGCGCTCAACTTCCTGAGACATTTCTAACACTTCAAAAACGGCCATTCGTCCACGTAGTCCCGTCGGAGATGTTGGGGTACGCATCGGCTCCCACGCCTTTTCAGGAACTTTAAAGCGATACTTCGAGGGGAGTGATGAGAGCTGTTCTTCAATATTTCTCTTTTCACTTGGCGATATCGAGAACTCTTCTCCCTGTCCGTCAGCAAGTGTGCGCACCAAACGCTGTGCCATCGAAAGGATAAGAACGGGAGAAATGAGGTACGGTTCGACGCCCATATCAACGAGGCGTGGAATAGTTCCTACTGCGTCGTTCGTGTGTATAGTCGAGAGGACAAGGTGTCCTGTGAGTGCAGCTTGGATGGCGAGCTTAGCCGTTTCACCGTCACGGATCTCACCGACCATGATAATGTCGGGGTCCTGCCGAAGTGTCGTTCGTAATCCATTGGCGAACGTATAGCCAATCTCGGGACGCACTTGAGATTGCGTGACCCCCTCGACGAAGTATTCGACTGGGTCTTCGAGCGAGAGTACATTCTGACGTTCACGGTCCATTTCGGAAAGCATTGAATACAGTGTGGTTGACTTCCCGGAACCGGTAGGTCCTGAAATGAGAATGAGTCCATGCGGACGTTTGATCGCCTTGCGCAGTAGCTCAAGGTTTCGGGGCGTAAGCCCTATCTGGTCGAGCGGTATGAATCCTTGTTCGCGGTCAAGGATACGAATAACGACTTTCTCTCCGTAATAGGAGGGAAATGTCGAGACACGAAAGTCGATCTGCCGATCTTCAATGGAGGCGGAAAAACGTCCGTCCTGCGGCTTACGCTGCTCATCAAGGCGAATTGATGCTAAGACCTTTATACGAGCAACAAGTCCGCGATGTGCGGTTAAGGGAAGTATGACGCTGGTGTGCAATACACCGTCAACTCGATAGCGAATGCGCACTCCAGAAGCTTGCGGTTCGACGTGAACATCGGATGCTTTGCCGTCGATCGCGTACCGAAGTATCGTTGACACGATTTTTATTGTCGGCGCATCCTCTTGCACATTGCGCGCCATCGCGCCATCGACACCCCGTTGGATGGACGGATCGTCCAGGTCCAAAGTCGCTGCCTCGGTTTCAATTGGTCTTTCCTTCTGTTCGGTTGCGAGGTCTATTACTGCGCGCTCCACCTCACCTCCTAATCCGCGATACATTGCGAGAACCTTCTCAAGATCCTCATTTGAAATTTTAAATACCTTGAACGGCATGCCGGTCGATCGCGCGATGAAATTGAGCGCGTCGAAGCCGCGAATATCATCTGGATCAACCATGCCAACCTCGAGTACGCCGTCCGAAACCGAGAGTGGCGCGAGTTGATAGTGTTCTACGGACTCTTCCGGGATATAGCGGAGTACGTCGTAGGAAATTTTCTCTTCACCGATGCTTCTAAGAGGAATTTCGAGACCTATCCCGTTCGAAGAAGCTGATGACGGTTTCATCGGAGCTGCGCCCTGCGCACCCGAAACACGGGAACTAATGTTTGCCGCCCGAATTTCCTTGGTTTGTGCCATAGTGCCTTTATTGAGCCTTATTTCGCTCTCTCGCCATGACCCTGCCTCAAG
>CAYIJQ010000077.1:0-2592 GCA_964363795.1 uncultured Candidatus Saccharibacteria bacterium | reverse complement strand
GCGCGTTCTGCACCTTTTGTTCGCGCGCACGTTGTATGAGTTCCGGCGAAATATCGATACCCAACACGTTCGCGCCTGCCTTCGCATACTCTCGCGAGAAAAATCCCTGCCCGCAGGCAATGTCTATGATGCGCCCCTTCGGAGGCAAGAGGCGCAGGAGGTTAGGGAGAATGACTTTTGACTGGTAGGTATCTTCCCCTGCCAAAAGCTCGTCGTACCACGATGCGACCGGCTCCCACGATGTCTTCTGCGATTTTTTATTCACGTCCGCCATAGGTTAGGCAACGGGTAAACTGAAGGAAACCTCCGTCCCTCGTAGTTCGCCAGAGCGAACCACTATTTCTGCCCCGTGCGCATGCAGGATGTTCTTGGCTACAAATAACCCGATACCCGAACCATCCGGGCGCATTTTCACAGCATTCGACCCACGGTAGAGTTTGTTGAATATGTGAGGCATATCCCCTTTGGGAATGCCGATACCGGAGTCGTGCACGGTGATATCGAGCTGTTGATTTGCGGCGACAATAGATACGTCTACAGAGCCGCCGCTCGGCGTGTAATCTATCGCATTGGAAAGAAGGTTGGCCATGACAATGCCAATGCGGTCCTCATCCGCGCGAACGCGCGGTAAATTCGGTTCATGCGTGAACGTGAGTTGTACATTCCGGCTCTCGGCAAGCGGCTTCAACCGGACACGTATCTTTTCCGTAAGCGGCACGAGGTCTACTTTCGCAAACACGTATCCGAATTTTCCTTCTTCTATCCGCGATGCTTCCACTATCGATTCGACGGTGGAGCTGATACGAACGATGGCTTGCTGAACGTTCGAAGGGACCTCTGAACCCTCAAGCGACCACAGCAAAGCCGTGAGCGGGGTGCGCAACTGGTGTTCTATTAAAGACAGCGTGTCGCTCTTGTGTGCGAGAAGCGTCCGGACACGCTGTTCAGATTCCCAAAAAAAAGATGTCGAGGCGCTCAACTCGCGCGCCAGTTGTCCGTATTCTGATGACGCAATCGGAATTATCGGGACGTGCTCGAATGAATTCTTACGCGCTGTTTGCAGCCAGTGCAGCAGCTGGCGCAGCGGCCGCACCGTCATGCGGTCAACCACCATGTAGGCAAATAGTGCGCACAAGAGCACGGCGGCCGGTATAAAATATCCGCCGAATAACGCCGAGATTGCTGATGTGTCTAGAAGTTGCAGCGCAGCAAGGGGTAATAGTGCAACGACGAATACTGCCATCAGTTTGATGCGGAGCGGCAGGTAGAGGTGGCGGGCTTTCTTGATCTTCTCGGAGCTTTCCGGAGGTGTTTCCACGCGCATTCCCTCAAAATCCGGCGTCATATACCAACAAGTGGCAGGACGACGTGGAATGTCGCGCCCTTATTCTCTTCACTCTCAAACCATATTTTCCCACCGTGGCGCATAATTATCTCTTTGCAGATAAAGAGGCCGAGTCCTGAGCCATTCGGCACAGCGGTTACCGCGTTCGATGCTCGGAAAAACCTCAAGAAGATGCTTTTCTGCTCACCGCGCGGTATGCCGATGCCGGTATCCGCAACGCTGATGCGCGCTTCATTGTCCTCCACCTTGGCCGTAACCGTTATTACTCCCTTAGCTTTCGTGTAGTGAAGCGAGTTCTCAAGTAAATTCTGGAATACAACGCGCATATTCGTTGCATCAACGTTGAGCTTCGGGATATTTTTCGCTGGCTTAAACACCACCTTGAGTTTCTTCTTTTCCATCTGCTCTTTCAGGTCAGAAAGAGAGCGGCGGATAAGCGCCACTATGTCGGTCGGCGAAGTTGCGAGTTCCAATTGTTTTGACTCTATCTTATCGACCCGTAGGAGGTCGTTGACGAGCGAGATGATGCGATTGACACTCTCAAAGCTTTTCGTGTAGAGCGCTTTCTTTTCTGTAGGTGTGTGCTTCTTACCTTCCACAAGGAGACCAAGGGCCCACTTGACGCCGGTGAGCGGAGTGCGCAGTTGATGTGTCGCAGTTGAAATAAATTGCCGCTTTGCGTCCTCTACCACTCTTTGCTCCGTCACATCGTTAAAAACGATAATGCCGCCAATGAAAGCGCCGCCCAATTCAATGGGGGTCGCGGTGAGCGATAGGATAACGACATTCCCATCCGCGCGCGTGAACGAGACTTCGGGGATCTCTACAGTTTTTCTAGTATCTAAGATCCCCAAGACAGAAGAAAATTCCGGGCTGATATTCTTGACCCCTCCCTTAGAGTCTACGCCGAACACTTGTGCGAGTGACGACCCCAGTATTGTTTCGCGCCGCTTGCCTAAAAGAAGTGCGCCGACACTGTTACAGAGGAATACCTTCCCCTCTTTGTCAACAGCAATGAGACCCTCACCTATACTTGATACTATCGATTCTATCTTTTCTTTCTCGCCCGCGAGCGATACGAGCTGTTCTGCGAGTTTCCCTTCGGAAACGTCGAGTTCTTCGTTCGTTTTCGTGAGCGTTACTGCAAGAGTACGCGCGCGGAAGACCGTCGCGAGTGCCGCGATGCAGAATAATCCGAGCGTAATTCCCATTGGCAAATAAATACTCTGGAGCACTGAGTAGCCCGG
>CAYIJQ010000076.1:0-2623 GCA_964363795.1 uncultured Candidatus Saccharibacteria bacterium | reverse complement strand
GGATAATCTGGAATGGCACGTGTCAGAAACGAGTGCCTCTCGTGTGACGGGTATGGCAGACATGCGTTCAATATTCGAGGGCAATGAAAAATCGTTGCCACTACGCATCGCACTTGCAGGCGGCATTTTTCTTATTGGCCTAGGGTTCGCCGTAGGTTTTGCTATAGGGAACTCTGGAGCGAACGGAGTGAATTTGCTCGGCACTACGCAGGCGCCGCTTGGCGTTGATTTTTCTCCAGTATGGAAGGCATGGAATACCATCGATGAAAAATTCGTTCCTGCATCCGTGGCTTCTTCAACGACTCATGCAACGTCAACGGAAGGCAAGAACGACGAACGCGTGTGGGGAATGGTACAAGGACTCGCTGAGTCTCTCGGAGACCCATACACGTACTTCCTTCCTCCAGTTGAGAACGAACAATTCACTGAGGACATGAGCGGCCAATTTGAAGGCGTCGGAATGGAGATCGCTGTGAAAAATCAGATACTTACAGTGGTATCTCCTTTGAAGGGAAGTCCCGCGGAAGCTGCCGGAATAAAGAGCGGAGACCAGGTGTTGAAGATCGACGGTGCTCCGACGCAGGGGCTCGATATTACTACGGCGGTGGGGAAGATACGTGGTACGAAAGGAAGTGTTGTTGCGCTTACCATAGCACGCGAAGGATGGAGCGAGCCGCGAGAGATAAAGGTAACGCGCGACGTCATTAACGTACCGGCTATCATAACGAAACTTCGACCTGACGGCGTCTTTGTCATCGGGCTTGCGAGCTTTACGGCGAATTCTCCGCAGTTGTTCCGCGAATCTTTGCGTGAATTCGTAGAATCGGGAAGCACAAAACTTGTACTCGACCTCCGTGGGAATCCGGGAGGTTATCTTGAGGCAGCAGTCGACATGGCAAGTTGGTTCCTACCCTCGGGTAATTTAGTTGTAGAAGAAGACTACGGAGGGCATACGGGCAGCATTATGCACCGCTCGCGAGGCTACGATGTATTCAATGAGAATCTGAATATGGTAGTGCTGATAGACAAAGGTTCTGCTTCTGCTTCGGAGATCCTGGCTGCGGCTCTTCGCCATTATGGAATGGCGAAACTTGTAGGAACGAATACCTTTGGAAAGGGTTCCGTTCAAGAGTTAGTAAATATTACTCCAGAGACGTCTCTCAAGATTACCGTAGCACGGTGGTTGGGGCCGGATGAGCAACAGATCCCCTCTGAAGGCATTACTCCCGATGTGAAAGTGGAGATTACCGATGAAGACAGAAAAGCCGGACTCGACCCGCAACTTGAGAAAGCTGCCGAATTGCTCAAGGAGTAATTTACATGAAAGTCATTTTGCTAAAAGACGTAGTGAACGTTGGGCAGAAGGGGAGTGTGAAAGAAGTTTCCGACGGTTACGCGCAGAATTTTCTTATTGCTCGTGGCCTGGCGGAACAGGCCACAGCCGAAAAAATCGCGGCACTCCAGTCTGCACAGGAACGTGAGGAGAAAGCGCGTGTGCAGGAGTTGGCAGCTCTTGGAGCACTCGTTCAGTCACTTGAAGGAAAGAAGGTGGAGCTACAAGTGCGTGCGACAGAAAAGGGAGGACTATTTAAAGCGATAGGAGCTTCTGATATTGCTCGGACTATCAAAGAACAAACAGAAAAAAATATCCCTGTAGAAGGAATAAAACTTTCGAAACCTATCAAAGAAGTAGGGGAGCACGCTGTCGAGCTCGTATCAGGGGATGCGCGAGCACACGTCACAGTTGTTGTGTCCGCCGAAGGCCGATCCTCCTCCGGAGGGAAAGCTGCTTAGAGGACGTCAACGACACGGCGCACATTCGTGCGACCGTCGAAATCAGTTTTGCGCTTTGAACGAAAGCGAACAACTCCTGTGACGCGGGCGAAAAGGGTGTGGTCTACTCCGACGCCGATATTCTTTCCTGGGAGTATCTTAGTTCCGCGCTGACGGACGATTATCTCGCCAATAGCGACTTTTTGCCCGTCCGCGCGCTTTACGCCGAGGTATTTCGGATTTGAATCACGTAGGTTTTTAGCTGTCCCTGAGGCTTTTGTTGTTGCCATATAGAGACAGCAGAATACAGGAAATAGGGCAGGAAATCAAGGGTTGTTCGTGCTAGCGTTATGAAAGGCACATCGGGTGCCCGGAGGTAACCCAATGACCGACGAGGTCAGGAAGAAAACCTGTCCAGACTGTCACGGGTCAGGAAAACGCCTTTGCGTTGGATGCGGCGGAACGGGGTGGTCGTATATGGACTTCGCGTTCTGCCCCCTCATCTGCGTCGTCTGCAATGGCACGACGAGGATGGTCTGCCAGACCTGTGGCGGCGAAGGGAAGGTCCCTCAGTTTCAGGCAGTCGAGGCATGAGTATTCAGCTTCGCCCACACCATTGGCGGGCGTCTCAGAGAGACGCCCGCCAACACCTCATTAGGATTTGTCGGCTCAGCATTTTATACTGTTCGTATGATAGTTGTTGACGTAGAAGCTTCCGGGACAGCGCCCTGGAAGCATTCCATCGTGTCCTTGGGGGCACTGGATTTTAAGAATCCTACAAACCGCTTTTATGAAGAGTGTCGCGTATGGGATGGCGCACACATTATGGACGAGGCACTTGTGGTGAACG
>CAYIJQ010000075.1:0-2765 GCA_964363795.1 uncultured Candidatus Saccharibacteria bacterium | reverse complement strand
CTCCGAACGCGATGATAAGAGGCGTAGAAAGTACGAGTAAGCCGACTATTACTGAGAGCGCGATACGTCCTCCCGCGAGCGCTATCTCTTTCAGTGCCGTGTATTCGTCGACATATGAACCATTGTCGGCAGCTTGTTCAAAGACGAAGGGGTCAGAGAGTGTCCCTCGCTCCCCCCGGAAAGTGTAGGCATAAGAATCCGCAACAACAACACCGAAAGGCGTCCCTGCAGCTAAACGCCCGACCCAGCCCGATACGGCAAAAACAATGCGTACCGGCGTCGAGATACTTCCAATTGAAGGAACAAACCTGCGGTAAAAGATCCGGAAGAGAAGCGCGACAAGGAGAGTAGCGGTGAAGACAAGGCCGAGCATCATGTACGACCAACCTACAATGATAAATATAGCGAGGGGCCACATAAGGAATAAGGCTGCGCCCTGCACACCCTCAAGGAACGACGTCCACAGGACGTTTCGATTGCGCGGGGCGAAGAGTTCACCGAACGTCTCAAAGTATGAAAATGCAAAGCGCTCTCGTATATCGGAAAGCGCTATGACAGGAAGAATTGAAATACCGATAAGGAGCGCCGCGCCAAAAAGAAGCCGGAGAGGAGCGTACGCTTCCAAGACAAGTGTTGCGCCCACGAAAGCCGGAACAAGCGACAGGAGAATTTCGTACAGGATGCGTCCTTGCGGGGGCACTTCTCCAGTTTCCGCACGATTAAGCTCATACGGCATGAAGTAGAGAGCGCGGTAGAACCCAAGAAAAACCGCGAACGCCGCGATGCCCCAGGCAGTGGGTCCTTCGTCAAAAAACCCACCCAGAGTCGCTCCGAGTGTTGTGAAGGCGCTTGCGGCAAGGATAAGCGCTCCGATTAGCATTCGTCGCGTTCCTCGCTTCAAAAATGCTCCTGCAAGAGGTGTCGCAAAAACAGTGATGGCCTGCGAAAGAACATACATAATAAGTACGCCGAGAAGCGCGCGCGGGACCGAGTTCGTAAGAAGTGAAAAGTATTCAAAAACGAATATCCAAGCGAAAACATTCCCTATCGCTAAGCCCACGCGCAACAAAAAACGATGCGCGTGGAACAGTGTGTGGGCGCGCTCAATTACCGCACTTGGGATTTCCTGCGAACGCATAAAAACATCTAGAACCTTTGAGTCGGAGAAGATGATGTGCGTTGAAATCGCAGGTAGGGCGAAAAAAGCGGCACAATTGCAACGAGTGCGTATCCGAACCACACGTTCCAATCCAGATAGAGCTGCCAACCCGAATACGGAACGCTGAAGACAGCGTCAAAAAGTCCCATGATGACAGCCCACAAAAACGAGTACGGAAGGATATCTGACCATGCTTGGAAGCGAAGAGAGCGTCCCGCGATAAGGGTTGTTGCGATGAGAGCGAGGAGCCCTATGATACGCGGGGCTAGACCGTCCACGAATCCATAGGTGACAAATCCGGACCACAGCAAGAACATGATCGCGTAAATCACGATTCCCCACCCGAAGAGCGCACCGTACTTCATGCACTCATTATGCCGCGTTCTGAACGAATGCGGCGCTCCTCGTGTGGATAATGTTTCGGCTCAGTCCTCCATGCGCTCCGGAAGTGGTGTTGTCTTGAACGATGTATCCTTTCCTGAACCTTTGTTTGACTGAGTATCGTTTTCCTTTCCTCGATCTTCCTCGGCGTCTTCCTCCGACGAAGTGGCTGTAGGCGGTGCGAAATTGGTCTCTATCTTTAACCCCTTGCGGACTTCGGTATCTAATTCTGCTCGCTTCATAACCCGTAGAGCACTTTGGAATTTGGTGAACGCTTCGCCATATTTCCCTTCATCGAATTTTTCGGAACCTGCGTCAAACTCATCCAGCGCTTCGTCAGAGGTCGTGCTCATGCCTGCTTCAGAAGCTGCTTTCATGGCCATGGTCGCAACTTCTCGGATGTCGGATTGCTCGCGAGACGTTGTACGAGAAGAAAGCTCTTGCTCTGCAGACCGTTTTTTCGCCGCGGCTGCCGTTTCGATACCTCTTCCAACCTTTTTCAAAATAGTCTGCTCGGTCGCAATACGCGCCGACTCCACTCTGCGCGCTCTCTTTTCGACAACTTGCACAATGGGAGAGATCCCCTTCTCTACTTCAGATCCGGCAGAAGTTAGGTCCGCGAGCACGGCTGCGTGGACTTTCAATGATGTTTCCATGTTCGATTGAGCGTCGGCCACCGCTTCTACCGTATCGTTTTTTTCTGCGAGGGAGGCAATCGTTGTTTCGAATTTCTCTGCATGCTCTTCGAAACGAACTTCAATGTCTGCGCGCACCTCGGGAGAAAGCCGCCCCTCGGATGCCAACACTTCAGCTTCTTCAAGCCGACGCACTGCGAGTTTCCCGTTCAAATCTGCTTTCGCCTCTTCGGAGAACGCGAGCGCCTCTTGTACATTTTCGTTCACCCCGGTCTTTATGGGGTAAAGCAAGTCACCCGGGAGAGCATCCGCTGCTGCGTAGGATGTCCCGCCCCCTAGTAAGAGCACAATGAGCAATCCAGCCAATGCGGGACGGAAATTGATAGGAGAGATGGTAAGGCCCGGGTGCCACATGCGAGCAAAGAACCTTTCCATGAGCGTCAGTCGAACGGGGTGCTCCAGCATAAAGAGACGGATGTTCCTCCGCATCTCTTCGCGCTCCTCTCTCGAAAGAGCAACGTTGCGCGTCGTTCGGAGTCTGTGTTCAAATTGTTCTTCGTTATTCATATGCTTGGTTTTTCGATGCGTTC
>CAYIJQ010000074.1:0-2980 GCA_964363795.1 uncultured Candidatus Saccharibacteria bacterium | reverse complement strand
TGCATGATGACCTGCTTTGCGGCTTGCGCTGCGATGCGACCAAAATCCTCGCGCGTTTCGAGGGGGAATGAGATCTCTTCGTCGAGCTCGGCGTCTTTCTTAATGCGGCGCGCATCTTCGATCATGATGTGTTGTTCTGGATTGAAGCGCGAGCGATGGTCGTCTCCGCCAGCTGGCGGAACCGCAGCTTCTTCCTCTTCTCCGCGCACGAGTGTTGTATCCACGACAATCTTTGCCTGACGGAACGACATGTCACCCGTTTGCGGATTAAATGTTGCGCGGATTATCTGGCCGCGCTTTCCGTATTCACGACGATAGGCCGCGGCGAGTGCAGTCGCAAGTGCTTCAATAACACTTTCGCGGCTGATGCCCCGTTCCTGCTGAAGTTCGTCAAGGGCGGAATTAAGTGATTTGAGATCTAATAAGCTCATATGATTATTTTCTAGATACTCTTTACTAAAAATGTCCGGCGGGTGCCGGACTGAATATCACTACTCAGTTGTTCGGGCATGATACCTGATATAATAGATCTGTCAAATACGTATGTACATTTCAGATACTCACCTTAAGTCGTTTCTTGCCGATGCAGGGCTTGTTTCGCAGAAAGCATTTGACGCGGCAGAAGAGGAGGCGAAAGGTTCAGGGCGCCCTGTGGGTGAAATACTGACCGCGAAACATGCTATCGGAGAAGATGAATTGCGCCGCACGTATGCATACATTCTCGGTATTCCATTCGTTTCTCTCGTTGGGACGGAGATTAAATACGAGGTTCTTTCTCTCATTCCTGAACCAATCGCGAGGCGCAACAACATCATTGTCTACAGCCATCGTGGCGACGAGCTCGAGGTCGCAATGCTTGATACGGATGATCTGGCTGCCATTGATTTCATAAGAAAGAAGACACGACGCAAGATCCTTCCACGCCTCACGGATGATGCGAGCATAAAGTACGCACTCAAACAGTACCAGCAAGGTCTTAAAGACAATTTAGGGGATGTGATTGAGCGCGAGACAGCGGCGCTTGAAAAGTCTGCCGTTATCGGAAAAGAAGATGAAAAAGATCTTCGCCAGATGGCGGAGGGCGTATCTGCGGTGCGTATCGTAGACACGCTCCTGCGGCACGCGAATGCTCAAGGTGCTTCCGACATTCACATAGAGCCTCTTGAAACGTCGCTCCTCATCCGCTACCGCATCGACGGCATCCTCCACGATGCGATGGAACTGCCCAAAACAGCTGCTGCCGCAATAACCGCTCGTATAAAGGTATTAGCGAACATGCGCCTCGATGAACACCGCTTGCCACAGGACGGGCGATTCGGTGCAGAAAGCGGTGGCGAGAAAATCTCGTTCCGCGTTTCCATACTGCCAACGTACTACGGCGAGAAGATCGTAATGCGACTTCTCCGCGACTCTATTTCAGGCTTTACGCTCGAATCCATCGGATTTCACGGCAATGGACTGGAAAACATGCATGAAGCGATGCGAGCGACGACGGGAATGGTACTCGCATGTGGTCCAACTGGTGCGGGGAAATCCACAACGCTTTACACGCTTCTCGATATCGTGAATACGCCCGACGTAAATATCTCGACGATAGAAGATCCTATCGAATATCAAATGAAACGCATCAATCAAACACAGGTCCGTCCCGAGATCGGTTTTACATTCGCGAACGGTCTGCGCACACTCGTGCGGCAAGACCCCGATATCATCATGGTGGGTGAGATTCGCGACAAGGAAACTGCTTCTCTTGCCATTAACGCAGCTCTGACCGGTCACCTCGTGCTCTCGACGTTGCACACCAATTCCGCAGCCGGTGCCATCCCACGGCTTCTCGACATGGGTATTGAGCCGTTCCTCTTAGTCTCGACACTGAGGGTCTGTGTTGGCCAGCGCCTCGTTCGCGTACTCACCGAGGGGAAGGAGAAGTACGAACTCTCGCGGGACGAGCAGGCGCAACTGGAAAAAAGCGTTGACGCGGGCTCAGTTCTCCGCGCTCTCAAAGAAGAAAAAATCGTTGCGAAAGAAGCGACGTGGAAGAACGTCCCGTTTTACCACCCCAAGGAAAGCCCAGAGAATACTACCGGCTATCTCGGCAGGAAGGGCATCTACGAGGTGCTTCCTGTAACGTCTACGATAAAAGAGTTGGTTATGAAGAACGCGACAGCAGATGAGGTAGAGCGGCAAGCGCGAACTGAGGGCATGCTCACAATGGCGGAGGACGGGATATTTAAGGCAGCTCAGGGTCTGACGACAATAGAAGAAGTGCTCCGCGTCGTCTCTGAGTGAAAACAAGACTCAGCCACGGTTTTTTTCGCGCTATACTTAGTTGAATGGCTCGTTTTATATACACCGCGGAGAAGACAGATGGCGAGATCTACAAAAGCACAGCAGAAGCACACGACCGTTTCGAACTTTATGAAGTTGTGCGACGCGAAGGCGGAAGGATTCTTTCGACCTCTGAAGAGAGCACGAACAATATATTGAGCATCCACTATTGGAATGCGAAACTCGGGAGCGTAAAAGAGTACGACAAAATTTTATTCTCGCGCAATTTAGGGGCCATGCTCTCTGCCGGCCTCTCGCTTGCCCGCGCACTCGCAGTTCTTGAGCGTCAGACTAAGAACCCGAAGCTTTCGCACGTCATTACAGAGGTTGCCGCTGAAGTCCGGCGT
Organism: uncultured Candidatus Saccharibacteria bacterium; assembly: GCA_964363795.1. GTDB lineage: Bacteria > Patescibacteriota > Minisyncoccia > Phycocordibacterales > UBA2100 > UBA10103. The sequence continues at coordinate 305 of CAYIJQ010000074.1, read as the reverse complement.
GGAGATACTTTGCACGTCTCGCTTGCGAAATTTCCTAATCTTTTTAGCCGGCTTTTTGTCGCGATGGTGCGAGCAGGAGAAGAAGGAGGCGATCTTTCTGGCGCTCTTGCGACCGTCGCCGATCAAATGGAGCGAATGTACCAACTTAAGAAAAAGATCCGCTCTGCCCTTATTTACCCGATTGTCATCATAATCGCCATTATCGGCATTGGTGTTCTCATGATGGTCAACGTTGTTCCGACCCTGGCGCAGACATTTGCCGAGATGAATGCAGAATTGCCGATCTCCACTCAGATAATAATCGG
>CAYIJQ010000073.1:0-3012 GCA_964363795.1 uncultured Candidatus Saccharibacteria bacterium | reverse complement strand
TTTGGAAAAAACACTCTCACCACTGCCGCAAGGCGAGAAATTGAGGAAAGTGGTGCGGCAGAGAAAATAGCTGAACTGGCAAAGGCCGGTAAATTTGAAGAAGCGGCACAAGCCGCGCAAGAGGCAAAGTTAAGCCCGAATACTATTAGTGAAATTAAAGGTCTGGACCCCGCGAGCCGCTCTGATGTACTATCCGGTGCCCCGGTTGGCGACGATAAACTTCCGACGTCGCAAGTTACAGGACTTGAACAAGGCTCGGAGCAAGCATTGCCGACACAGTGCGGTATCCTCGGAACCGCCGGTAATTTTGCGTATGCTGAAAGTATCTGCGGAAGCAGAGTAGTATCGACAACTGGTTGCCAAGGTCTGTATCACTATTGTGAGCAAACCTGGAAAAATGATGCATGTGCAACCGGCTACTGTGCGTATTCTGATCCGCAGTACCGCAACGATCCAGATATCGCAACGCGGGTCCTCAATGCGAAGAATGAACAGTATCTACAAAAATACGGAAGTATGTGGGCGAGCGCCGGCATTCCTGAACCCGTCGGATTATATGCGTGCCATGTAATGGGAGAAGGAGGATGCCAGGCATTCACGCAGGCATATGCGACGAACCCTGGACAATCTGCGGAGGTACTACGAACAGCATTAGGGCGATGCGGAAGCCAGTGGTGTTATGACATCAACGGTTCCATCTATCGGGGCAAGACACTCGCGGGTGTTGCTCAAGAGTTAGACAAACGGCTCGGTGGCGCAGGAGCGCCCGTCATTGGCAGCGTTGCTACCGGGAACGTTTCGCCGTTTGGCACCTTCACATCGCTTGGAAGCGCTGTTCGTTCTGCTGCTCCGGCGGGTATAAGTCCATTCTCTTGGTTGTTCCCCGCGGGATCTGCGACACAAGTTTCTCCCGATACAGTAACTGCTCCGGTTGGAGTATCGGGTGGAGGCCTTATTCCCTCGAGTGCTGTTCCGAATAATCTACCGACACAGAAGCAAATACCACAGGGCGGAGCGTCATCCTCGGAGTCTCCCGCGCAAAAGCTCTTGCGCGCCCTCCTGCCTGGAGGAACTCAAAAGGTTGAAGGCCCTCCTGTACCGCCTATCTCCGCAATCATTGCGCAACCACAGGAAGTTCTACTCGGCGAATCCCTGGTGCTTTCATGGTCATCAGTTGGTATGAGTGTTACAGCGCCATGCCAAGTACTCTTGAAAGTCGGAACATCGACGTCTGTCGTGGCAGAAGGTAACGAAGGGTCGCAGAATATCAAGACATCTACAGCGCAACCGGGCATGTGGGACTTCACGCTCCGCTGCGTTGCGCTTTCAGGTGGCACCTTGATGGAGCAGGCAACTTCGGTCTCAATAAAATAGTACATAGTACATAGTACATAGTACATAGAACGTAGTCCGTAGTGAGTAGTAAGAAAACATGTTCGGACCGAAGTTTCAGAGGCGAATCGAAGATTTTACGTGCGGATTCTGTGGCGAGCAGGTCAAAGGAAGTGGGTATACCAACCACTGTCCGAAATGCCTATGGAGCAAGCATGTCGATGTGAATCCAGGTGATCGCGCAGAAAATTGTTGTGGCATGATGGAGCCGATGTCTGTGGAGGGGACAAGTCCCGAATACGCAATCTTGCACCGTTGTGCTCGCTGTGGAGTCGAGCGACGTAACAAAGTGGAAGCAACAGACGATATGACCGCAGTTATCAAGATTGCGCAAAAATGAAGCATGGAGGATACTAATACTGTATGACAGAAGGTGGCACGTATGTTCCGCTATTATCACCTTGGCCCAATGTGCCGCACTACTATGGCGATGTCGTGCGACAGTGCTTTGTGTTCGGTGCCATCCTTATGCTCGTCTCGGCCCCGTTTTATGCGAACAATTTGCGTGCAGAATTGCCGTTCGTGATATTCGGGGCGCTCGTTCTGGTCGGTCTCGCAGCGCTCACCAACCCTCATAAAAAGAGTTTCGTAGTCGCAGATGCTGTTGCAGGAGGTGTTGTCGTGCTTATCTATCAAGCGTGGGCGCTGTTCGACTACCAATCCAGTACCTGGATACAATTCGCTCTTCGGGAGCTCATTGCCCTCATTTTCATAACGGCGTTTTATTTCAGTATGAAGACACTGCGCGCCATGCTGCTTCATCAGGTAGGAAAACGTGAAGAAGTCGGCGAATTCGATAGCGGTACATGAGCCGAAAGAAGGTCCTTATACTCCTCGGGCATCCCGATAAAAGCGGTATGTGCGGAACTCTGGCCAGTGCGTATGAGACAGCGGCGAAAGAAGCAGGACACAACGTAACGCGCCTGAATATCGGCGAAATGCAATTCGATCCCATCCTTCACAAAGGGTATCGCGAGAGGCAAGAATTGGAGCCCGACTTACATCGGTTTTGCGATCTCATTAGCGCAACTGAGCACTTTGTCGTCGTATACCCGGTGTGGTGGGTGGGTATGCCCGCGATTCTCAAGGGTCTTTTCGACCGCGCGTGGCTTCCGGGTTCAACGTTCCGTTACATCAGAACAAGGACCGGCACTCGAACGATTTTTTGGCATCGACTCTTCCGCGGAAAAACCGCGCGCATCATCATGACGAGCGGTACGCATCCGTTCATTGTGCGATTTCTCCCGGGCAATGTGAATGCTCAATTGCGATGGGGAATACTATGGTTTGCGGGGTTTAGGGTACGCACGGACTGGTTCGGGCCTGCCGAGGATGCGCCGGAATCGAAGAAAGCGCGATGGCTCGCACGGGTGCGGAAGTTGGGTAGGAAGGGTACGTAAAAAGGAATCGGCGGGCACGCGAGGCGCCCGCCGCAATGTTGTGGCCAATCTTAGAGGTTTGCCGAAGATTCGACAAATTTGGAGTATACGCCAAGAACCACGAGCAGGAAGGCGACGATCGCCATGAGGCCAAAAAGGACGTCCATCGCTCGATTTCCCGAGGGGCTGTAGAAGCCGATCCTGTGGGCCTCGTCGGTGGCTACTCCGTTTTGCTCGAGTG
>CAYIJQ010000072.1:0-3057 GCA_964363795.1 uncultured Candidatus Saccharibacteria bacterium | reverse complement strand
GAAGCGTCCGCGAGAAATTCACGCTTACGCGAGACCGCGAACTGTATCAATTGCGCCGCTATCGGAGCGATAATAATCGCCGCTACGCCGGCAATAAGCAGAAGCGGATTTTTATTATCCCTATCCCCTCCTCCGCCGAAAAAGCTTATACGCAAGAAAAGGTCTGAGATGATGGCGATGAATCCCGCCAAGACGACTGCGACCGTCATGACGAGAATGTCGCGATTCCCGATGTGAGAGAGCTCGTGCGCAATGACCCCTTCAAGCTCCGTGCGCTCGAGACGCGCTAGAAGCCCGGTCGTCACCGCAACGACTGCGTGTTTCGGGTCGCGCCCCGCCGCAAACGCATTCGGTGCGGGGTCGTCTATCACATACAACCGCGGCTCCGGAAGCCCTGCGGTAATCGCAAGATTTTCAAGAATGCGGTGAAGTTCAAGATACTGCACCGAGTCCGCCTCTTTGGCACCGGTAGCGCTCAGAGCGATCTTGTCTGAAAACCAATACGCAGTAATATTCATTATGAAAGAAAAGGCCACTGCTACGTAGAGTATGAAAGAGTTGCCGTAAATCTGCGCCACGAGCCACCCGAGCCCGATGACAACGATTAGAAACCCAGTCATCAGAAACCAAGTCTTACGAATGTTCTTGCTTTGCTGTGTGTAAAGACTTGCCATATATTTATTCTGCATCTTTTTTCCAGATGTTAGCGCGTATATCGACTTCGTCTGGCTCAAAACTGACTTGAGTGCCAAGACCCGGCTGAATAGGCCTCATAATGTAGAGACGTCGATTTTTGGTATCCAACACAACTTCAATTTCTTTCCCACTTACCATATTAGGGCCAATAGCCACTCGGGGTTTTACGTGAAGAGAGTTTTGGATGAGAGCACCGAGTACTTTTATGGCTTTGCGATAATCATCTCCCATGGTCGGCGACCCTTCTTCTTGCTCGTGCTTGCCTGTTGTTTCATAGGTAAGAGTAGCAGCCTTATCGTCAAAATAGTTCCCGCCAAAAATCATGGCGCTGATATTCGGGTTATGCTCGTCCAAGTGTTCGGAAAAATCTTCCATCGCTTCTGTGATTTTCCGCGTAAACTTAGGAATGTATTCGGGTAATACAAAGTTCTTTATGCTTTGATGCGTCAGCAGCGATATGTTGCGACCAGTTTTATCCAAGCCTACAAGCGCGATGCCGGTGCAATTTATATACCCCTCAGATCTTTTATTTTCCTGGTTTATATCGGAAATCAAAAGCATTTCCTCGTTTGAATTCCAAGCAACGAATTCTGCCTCTTTCATCAGGCGTTTCCTTTCAGTGTCCGAAAAATAACTTTTGGGTCCGACACAGGCAACGAGCGGCCCTAACGCGAGTTCAGATGAAGGTCTTTCCGGATTTCGCTTCCCGCGTTCTAAAGGTTTTGATCCTAACGTCTTGTCCATCGAATTAAAACTGTACTTTTACGGGATTGCGTGCGGCCTGTTCACCTTCGGCGAGCTCAAAGAAATCGCGTGTCTTAAATCCGGATATATTGCCGATGAGATTCGTCGGGAACTGCTCGAGTGCGTTCTGAAGTTCTATAACGACAGAGTTGTAGAAGCGGCGTGCCGCTTGAATTTTGTTCTCCGTGTCTGAAAGTTCACGTTGGAGTTCGATGAAATTTGTGTTTGCTTTGAGGTCAGGATAACTTTCAGAAACGGCAAAAAGTGATTTTAGAGCGCCCGTCAGCATATTCTCGGCAGCTGCATGATCGCCCACGGATTGCGCGCCCATCGCCTTCGTGCGCGCCTCCGTCACCTTCTCAAGCGTCCCCGCTTCGTGCTTTACATACCCTTTGACTGTCTCGATGAGATTTGGGATTAGGTCGTACCGTCGCTTCATCTGGACGTCAATGTCGGACCACCCTTCCTCACAACGATTGGTAAGCGCGACGAAGCGATTGTATGCCCAAATCGCCCACACTACTGCGACCGCAACGACTCCCAAAAGAATGTAGCCTATGTTCATAGATGACTATTGTATCATTTTTTCAACCTGCAAGCACTTTACTCCATGTCTCCCATCCCTCCGCCCATGCCGCCTCCGCGGGATCCGCCGGCTAGCGGATTTTTCTCTTCAGGAATGTCAGCGACTGCCGCTTCGGTCGTGAGGAGTACTGCGGCGGCTGATGCGGAATTCTCTACACAGCTGCGCGTTACTTTTACCGGGTCAATGATGCCTGCCTCGTACATATCAACGATTTGTGCCTCCTCGCTTTCAGAAGCAGCATCAAAGCCCCACGAGCCGCCTTTTGAGACGACGTCGCGCAGAAGCACTGCGCCATCCTCGCGGCCGGCATTCTTCGCGATCTGCAGAAGCGGCGCCGAGAGTGCTGAGAGGAGGATTCGATAACCTACCGTATGCTCGTCATGTGCTTTTGGGTCTACTTTTTTTCCAAGTTTCTCCGCGACTTTTGCGAGTGCCGCGCCGCCACCGGGAACGATCCCTTCCGCGATAGCTGCCTTCGTCGCATTGACTGCGTCCTCTATTTTGTCCTTCAAATATTTCATTTCGGTTTCTGTCGCAGCACCAACGCGAATGACAGCAACACCGCCAGAGAGTTTTGCAATGCGTTCTTCCAATTTCTCTTTATCGAATTTAGAGTCGGTATTCTCAAGTTGTTTGCGAAGCGAAGAGATGCGTGCTTCAATCTCGGATTTCTTGCCTTTGCCGCCGACGATGACCGTCGAATCTTTCGTCGCAACGACACGATTCGCGCGCCCCAGCATGGAAAGTTCAGCGTTCTCAAGTTTGATGCCGAGATCTTCGGAGACGAGCTGGCCGCCAACTGTTATAGCAATATCGGAAAGCATCTCTTTCTTACGATCACCGTATCCCGGAGCCTTGACCGCCAAGACGTTGAAAACGCCGCGTAGCTTGTTGACGACGAAAGTCGCGAGCGCCTCGCCATCTACGTCGTCCGCAATAATGCAGAGGTCTTTCTTACCAGACTGTGCCATTTTCTCGAGAAGCGGCAGGATATCTTTGATGGTCGAGATCTTTTTGTCGGTAATGAGTAT
>CAYIJQ010000071.1:0-3068 GCA_964363795.1 uncultured Candidatus Saccharibacteria bacterium | reverse complement strand
GTCGGCGAGGCGTTCGATAAAGTCGCACGAATGCTTGGGCTTCCCTATCCGGGCGGACCGCACATTTCACGCCTTGCAGAAGAAGCAAGAGATTCGAAGCTCGAAGCTCCGTTTAAACTACCGCGCCCGATGATAGATAGCGGAGACTTCGATTTCTCATTCGCCGGATTAAAGACTGCTGTCCTCCGCCTTGTCGAAGCACATCCGCCGGCTGGCGGACCTCTATCGGACGATTTTAAGAAGCAGATCGCACGAGAATTCGAGAACGCCGCCGCCGAGGTCCTCGTCGGAAAAACACTCCGCGCGGTAGAAGAATACGGCGCTCAAACCATAATAGTCGGCGGCGGCGTTTCCGCCAATACGCATATCAAACACCGTCTTGCCGAAGCTTTGGGCGCAGACGGTACAAAGCTTTTTATCTCCGCGCCCGAATTCGCGACCGACAACGCCATCATGATCGCGCTTGCGGGTTACTTCCACGCGCTCAAAAAGGAATTCACGGACAGCGAGACGTTACGTGCCGAACCCGACCTGACACTCTCGAATTAACGCTGACGGCGAGGCCGGTGGCCGTGATACCATCATTATTATGGGTATCGAAGCGACAGCGAAGAGCGAACGGCCAGCGTACCAAAATGAGACAGACCACGAGAAACGTGAGAGCTTAATTCGTAGACGCGGATTCCTTCCTTTTTTGACCGCAATTGCTTTGAGCGCAGCCGCAAGTTATCAGGAAAACCCCGCGGAGGCCGCGGAGGTAACGCCGGGCATGACGTGGCAGCAAGGCGTTACCGCACTCAAAGATGACGTGTACACTTCTCCCACTGAGCAGGCTGCATATGCAGTTGTGCTTAAAGACGGGAAAGTTTATTGGACAGGATCGAAACAAGGAAAGGAAGTCAGTGTCCCGGGTAGTTCTACTGACATTTTGGAAACGATTGTGGATGAAATGTCTCAAGGTTCGCTTCAAGTACTGTGTTACGCGCACACACACCCGATACTATCTGCAGAATATGCTCACCTCGTCGCACCGGAGCAATCCGCGAACTTCCGCGAAGCCGGAGCAACCTCTTATTCAATCCCGCCAAGTGCGACGGACGTTAATGAGTTTCAACTCGGGAAATTGCGCATAGGAGGAGATGTAGAGAAGAGAGGAGGATATGTGATAGACATCGTTTTCGACCCCTCGAGAATTTGGCGTCACCGAATGGCAACGGACGCGGACTTTCAGAAATCTCCGGATTACTGGAGGGAGGTCCTGGATGCACGCGAGCTTCTGCCCAAATGGAAACAGCATGTCAATACCCGCTTGGCAGCGTATTCAGAAGCAGAGCTCGATACCTTGAGGCCTTTACTGCCACAAAGTGAGCAAGATTTAATAAAATATCGTGAGGGCAGGCATAAGGGCGGTTACAGTACGGCAGAAGAACTGATCCAAGACAAGCGAGACGCTGTTTTCTTTACCTTGCTTTCAAAGAACATTCCGGAATTGGTAAATGAAGTTTTTAAAAATGATGAGGCGGGACGTGAACTTCAAGGGAAATTACTTAAGATAACTCAGAGGCAAGAAAGAGACGCCACTGCTCTCATTGACATTATCCATAAAGAGTGGGTACCTGCCTCGATTACCGGAGAACCGAGTGCCGAACTCTATGCGAAGCTTCAAGAAGCATACCTGCGCAATGGTACCGTGCTTGAATCGTTCACCTACGATGAGGCACTGAAGGACCCGATGAAGGTGTGCATGTGGCCCGAAAGTCGCATAAGAGAATAATCGATTCGTGTTAAAGTAGCGCAATGGAGCCCCCAAAAGCGCCAGAAATCTTCCTCAAACCCTACAATCCGAAAGAGCGTGAGAAAGAAACACTCGAGCTCTGGGAAAAAAGCGGCTATGCCAATCCGGACGTATGTATTGAGAAGGGCATAACAAAACCTGATGCGCCTCCCTACTCCATCGTTCTTCCTCCACCCAACGTAACAGGCACGCTTCACATGGGTCATGCCGCGATGCTTGCTGTTGAGGATATTCTCATTCGTTACCATCGAATGCGTGGATTCCGGACGCTTTGGCTTCCCGGTACAGACTCGGCAGCAATAGCGACTCAGGCAAAAGTTGAGACCGATATCTATAAGAAAGAGAAAAAAACGCGGCACGATATCGGTCGCGAAGAATTATTGAAGCGCATTGACGTATTCACTGATGAAAGCAAAGCGACCATCATCAACCAATTGAAAAAAATGGGCTCAAGCCTTGATTGGAGCCGCTACGCCTACACGATGGATGAAAAGCGATATAGGGCGGTCATGGAAGCGTTCATCCGTATGTATAACGCAGGACTCATCGAACGTGGCAACCGCATCGTGAATTGGGACCCCAAATTGCAGACGACTGTTTCCGACGATGAAATAGAGTACGTGGAACAAACAGACCCTTTTTATTATCTGCAGTATGGACCGTTCCAGATAGGTACCGTGCGCCCCGAGACGAAATTCGGTGACAAGTTCGTTGTGATGCATCCTAGCGATGAGCGATATAAGAAATTCGTGCACGGACAAAAAATAGAACTGGAGTGGATAAACGGCCCTGTGACCGCGACTATCATCAAGGACGAGAGTATTGATATGTCGTTCGGCTCTGGTGCCATGACTATCACTCCTGCGCACGACGCACACGACTTCGAGTTGGCAAAGAAACACAAGCTTGATTTTGAGCAGGTCATAGACGAACGCGGCATACTTTTAGATATCGCGGGTGAGTTCAAGGGGCAACACATTAAGAAAGCGCGGAGCGCCATCATTGAGAAATTGAAAAGCAAAGGACTTATTGCAAAGGTGGACGAAACATACGTCCACAACGTTGCAACAAACAGCCGCGGCGGAGGTATCATCGAACCACAAATAAAACGCCAATGGTTCATCATGGTGGACAAGCCGTTCAAGTCGCCTAAAGGTGAGATGACGCTCAAGCAGTGGATGCGGCAAGCGGTTGAGAGCGGCGGAACAAAGATCTCACCCGAGCACTTTGAAAAGATCTACTACCATTGGATAGATAACCTGCGCGATTGGTG
>CAYIJQ010000070.1:0-3337 GCA_964363795.1 uncultured Candidatus Saccharibacteria bacterium | reverse complement strand
CGTTCGCTCTACGGCGCGAAGAAACCAAAAGCGGCTAAGTAATCTCAGTAACTATTTATATGCGCAGACCAGTTAAGAATAGAATGCAACCGGGACCGGACGAGGTGTACGGTTCGGTAAAAGTTTCTAAGCTCATCAACTATGTGATGGAACGCGGTAAGAAGGATACCGCACGCAAGATCGTCTACAAAGTGATGGAGGAATTGAAAAAAGAAGGCGACCCACTCGTCATTCTTGAAGAAGCGCTCGACAAGGCGTCTCCGTCTGTAGAAGTCCGCTCACGCCGCGTCGGCGGTGCGAACTACCAGGTCCCGCGCGAAGTTCGGCCGGAACGCCGGCTCGCGCTGGGGCTTCGCTGGATAGTGCAGGCTGCAGAAGGCACAAAGGGGAAGCCGATGCACGAGAGCCTTCTTGCAGAAATTCGCGCCGCTCACAAAGGTGAAGGTGTTGCTGTCTCCAAGAAAGAAACAACGCACAGAATGGCAGAAGCGAACAAAGCATTTGCTCACTTCGCGTGGTGATTTCGCTCGCGCGGCGAAGTATTTTTAGGGTCGCTGTCTCCGCTTGCTAGCGGAGCGCTCACTCTCGCGCCGTCGCGCTGCGAGAGACCCTAAAAACACTTCGCCACCGCTCGCTTCTATTGTTTGCGACGTCTCGCTTGCCATGGCATATTTGCGTGGGTTCAAAGGATGGGCTCGAACAGAAGAGGAGAATCCACGTGTTGAGATTCAGATGGTTCATGCGACGTGTAATGCGAGCGGCAAAAGTTGCCATCGACCCATGGTCTGAGAGCAAAATCGATCCATGGACCGAGAGTGGAGGCACATACGTCGCCACCTTCAGACGGCATCTTGATGACATCGCGCGGCGGCTCTCGGAACAAGGGTGGCGTCGCGTTCAGACAAGCTTCAATTCGGATTTCGGCTGTGCCGAGCTGCACGACGCCGACAAGGGCGTCATCGCCCGAGTCAAGGTTCATGGTTCGGAATGCTCGCCGTATGAGGCGATCGTCAGGACCGATCTCCCGGACGACATGAAAGCGCTGTTCTCGGGCTTTCTTCCGGTTCGCGTTAAATTCCAGACGCTCAGCGCATGGTGAGGCCTGTTTCACCCACCAGTCGAACTGAGAGGCGGGACATTCCCGCCTCTTCACTTTTTTGTCATTATGCGCTATTCTCTCTGCACGCCTTCGGGCGTTTTGTTTTTAGGATTTCCTAGAAGCTAGCAGCTCGAAGCTCGAAGCTATGTCAAGAGATTATCCTCTAGAAAAGGTGCGTAATTTCGGTATCATCGCACACATCGATGCTGGGAAAACGACCACGTCGGAGCGTATCCTCTACTACACCGGAATGTCGCACAAAATCGGCGAAGTGCACGAAGGCGACACGGTCACCGACTGGATGGAGCAAGAGCGCGAGCGCGGCATCACCATCACCGCCGCCGCCATCACCTGTTTCTGGAACCCGACTTACATGGGCGCCGACCTTTCGCAGAAAGTTCGTTTCAATATTATCGATACACCCGGCCACATCGACTTCACGTCGGAAGTGAAGCGTTCGATGCGTGTTTTAGATGGCGCTGTCGTCGTATTCGACGGCGTTGCAGGTGTGGAACCACAATCAGAAACCAACTGGCGGTATGCCGAGGAAGCGAATGTGCCGCGCGTTTGCTACATCAACAAGCTCGACCGCACAGGCGCCTCGTTTGAAAAATCGTACGCGAGCATATTGGATCGTCTTTCCCCCAAAGCTGTGCGCGCGCAGATCCCAATAGGCGAGGAGGCGGGATTCGAGGGCGTCGTGGATCTTCTCACGATGAAGGCGTACAAATTCGAAGGTGAGATGGGTAAAGAAGTTATCGCCTATGACGTGCCTGAAAATCTCAAGGCGGATGCGGAGAAATACCGTCACGAGCTTATCGAGAGAATAGTCGAGCACGACGATGCCGTGATGCACGAGTATTTGGAAGGAAAAGAAATCTCTCTCGACGTTTTGAAAAAGACTCTCCGCAAAGCGGTCGTCGCAAACGAAATTTTCCCCGTACTGACCGGCTCGTCACTTAAGAACAAAGGCGTGCAATTAATACTGGATGCAGTCGTTGATTATCTACCATCACCACTTGATGTGCCGAAGGCAAAAGGCACCAACACGGATACTGGTGAGCTGGAAGAGCGTGAAGCATCCGACGAAGCGCCATTTTCTGCCCTTGTTTTCAAATTGCAGGTGGACCCGTTCGTGGGAGCACTTTCATTTTTCCGCGTATATTCCGGCTCAATCGAGGCAGGCACATTTGTGTATGACTCGGCGAACAACAAGAAAGAACGCTTAGGACGCATCGTGCGCCTACAGGCCGACAAGCGCGAGGACATGAAAGTTGCATACGCGGGCGAGATAGCCGCAGCGGTCGGATTGAAGGAAGTAAAAATCGGCCACACGCTCTGTGACCCCGACCACCCAATTGCTCTTGAATCCATTATATTTCCAGAGCCGGTCGTTTCCATGCGCGTTGAGCCGAAGACAAAAGTTGACCAGGAGAAATTGGGTGTCGCGCTCTCACGACTTTCCGACGAAGACCCGACCTTCCGCGTCACGTCTGATCCGGAAACAATGGAGACCATAATTTCCGGCATGGGGGAATTACACCTCGAGATTATCGTCGAACGCATGAAGCGCGAATTCGGCGTCGAAGCGACAACGGGCAAGCCGCAAGTTGCATACCGCGAGACCATCCAGGGCACTGCTGACGTCGAGTACAAACACATCAAACAGACAGGTGGCCGCGGCCAATACGGCCACGTGAAAATTCGCGTGAAAAAGCTCGAGCCGATAGTAGAAGGAAAGAAAATAAAGAATAACGTAGACAGGGAAGACCATTTTGAATTCATCAACAGCATTAAAGGCGGTGTTATTCCGAACGAATACATTCCCGCAGTCAAAAAGGGTCTCAAGGAAGCGATGGAGCGCGGTGTCTTGGCAGGATTTCCCATCGTGGATATTTCCGTCGACCTCTACGACGGTTCGTACCACGATGTCGACTCTTCAGAAATTGCCTTCAAGCTCGCAGCGATAAATGCGTTCCAAGAGGCGGTACAACAAGCAAAACCGGTATTGCTCGAGCCAATAATGAAGTTGGAAGTTGTTACACCAGAAAAATTCATGGGTGATGTTACCGGCTCTATCAACGCAAAGCGCGGCCAAATAGAGAGCTTAGGCGAACGAGGGGTAGCGAGAATTATCACCGCAAAGGTTCCTCTCTCAGAGCTCTTCGGATTTACGACGCAATTACGCTCTCTCACAGAAGGCCGCGCAGTCCCAAACCTTGAGTTCAGCCACTACGC
>CAYIJQ010000069.1:2074-3355 GCA_964363795.1 uncultured Candidatus Saccharibacteria bacterium | reverse complement strand
TTTCCGTAAAATTAATTCTCTCGCAGTATACAGGGGGAGCGCATCCGCTCACTCTTATCTCCGGATTGAACTATAACCGCACTACAGGGAAGCAACTTCTCCAAAACGATGCATTCGAAATGCTTGGTATGACAGTTGAACAAGTATCAATAGCCGCAACTGCAGAATTGAAAGCAAAGCTCGGCGATACAATGTTCAAGGAGGGGGCGAATACAAATCCGGAGAACTACAGTTCGTCCGTCATCTCTGCCGACAAGGTGACCTTCATCTTCCAGCAATATCAAGTGGCAGCCTATGCCGCAGGGCCGCAGGAGGTTTCGTTTGATAAAAAGTAAGTGTAACAAAGTACAAAACACAAAAGCCGCCCATTAAGGCGCCTTTTGTATTCTCTCGTGGTGGTTTACCACGAGCGAGTTTCGCTTTAGCGAAACGAGTCGAGTGGAGGTGGCGGGGAATGATCCCGCGTCCAAGGAAAAACAATACGTGTGATTCTACGAGGCGTAGATCATCTTGTTCCGCCGTCCGCCAGTTGGCGGAGGCGATTTAAGCAGTGTACGTATGAGACGAACAGAATCGTACAAAGCCGAGTCCTAATCTTAGATGAAGTTCGGACGAACGACATCAGTGCTTGAGTGAAGTGACGCCCAAGAGAGCTTAATCAAGCATCAGCTCTTAAGAGCGGTCGCTTAGGCTTTCGCGTAAGCGAACTGCAGGTCACCCAACTGAATGGGCGACAAAACTGCACGTGCTACTTTGTTCGCACTTGAATTTTGTAGCAAGTTTTTAAAGCATGCTACAGCTTTGCCTAGCACGACACATATGTCGATTTCCTTGTCGAAGCCAGTCACCCCCGAAGAACGCACTTCACTCGTTCTTCGCGAACGGCTAACTTCTCTTTTTAGTTTTCAATGTTCTTTCTATTCGGCGTTTCTCTTCGCGAGCCCGTATGGAATGACGTTTGTCCTCCTTTTTCTTACCGCGGGCTATCGCGATAGCAAGTTTCAATCTCTGCCCTTTATTATACACACGAATCGGCACAATAGTCAACCCTTTTTCAGCCTCTGCAGAGGATATTTGGGCTATTTCTCTCTTAGAGAGGAGGAGCCGTCGCGTACGTTCAGGGTCATATGACTTCGGGGCATTCGCAATTTGCCATGCTGGAATGGAGGCGCCCACGAGGTATGCTTCACCGCCGCGCGCGACGACGCGCGCACCCTTGAGAGAACCCTGTCCCGCGCGGAGTGATTTTACTTCGAAGCCTAATAATTCCAAACCCGCCTC
>CAYIJQ010000069.1:0-1974 GCA_964363795.1 uncultured Candidatus Saccharibacteria bacterium | reverse complement strand
CATGATCCGCGAGCGAAGACGCTCTATCAGAATCTTGTAGTCAAGGTTCTGATATGTATAATGCGCCGGATGGCCAAATTAGAAACCCCAGAATTGAAGCCCCGCAAGGGGCGTAACCCCTTAGGGCGTACCCCCCCCGGGGGGCCCTCTATTTGGATGCAGATGGCAATGGCGTTTGCCATATTTTTGGTGCTGTCTGTGGGCTATTCGCTCGTGCGGCAATACATCATTGCCGAGGACAACGAAGTCCCACTCTCGCAAATCGTCGCTGATATTGATGCAGGGACCATTTCTTCGATAGTCGTCGAAGGGACTTCCGTCACTGCGACGTATGAGGATGAATCAGTGAAGACTTCGCGCAAGGAATCCGAAAGCTCACTCTCGGAAACGTTCGCGAATTATGACTTAGCACCGGAGAAAATTGCTACCGTTCAGATAACGGTAAAAGATGAAGGCGGCGCACGCTTTTGGTTCCTGACACTCGCACCACTTCTCATCCCGGTCATACTCATTCTCGGTATTATTTGGTACCTCTCGCGCCAGATGCGTGGCTCGGGCATGCAAGCGTTCTCTTTCGGACGTTCGATGGCGCGGCTCGTAAATCCAGAGGACGAAGTACAAAGAGTTACATTTGCCGACGTTGCAGGAGCGAAAGAAGCAAAATCAGAACTCCTTGAGATCGTCGACTTCCTCAAGAACCCAAAGAAATTCATACAGATAGGAGCACGTATCCCGAAAGGGGTTTTGCTCATGGGTGCCGCAGGAACAGGGAAGACATTACTTGCGCGTGCAGTCGCGGGAGAAAGTAATGTGCCATTTTTCTCTATCTCGGGCTCTGAATTCGTTGAAATGTTCGTCGGCGTAGGAGCAAGCCGTGTTCGCGACACATTCCAAGTGGCGAAGAAAGCGGCCCCGGCAATTCTTTTTATCGATGAGATTGACGCGATAGGACGCGTCCGTGGCTCGGGAGTGGGCGGTGGGAATGACGAACGAGAGCAAACACTGAACCAAATACTCGTCGAGATGGATGGTTTCGAACCGAATGAAAAAGTCGTCATCATGGCGGCGACGAACCGTCCCGACGTTCTTGACCCCGCCTTGGTCCGCCCGGGTCGGTTCGACCGGCGTGTCGTTATCGATCTTCCGGACCGCAAGGATCGCGAAGACATACTGAATGTTCACGCGCGCAAAAAGCCGCTGGGCCCCGATGTAAAGCTCTCTGTCATCGCGGAGCGCACGCCTGGATTTTCTGGCGCAGATCTCGCGAATCTCATGAACGAGGCTGCAATACTCGCTGCACGAGAAAATCGAAAAGAACTCGCCCAATACGATCTCATCCGTTCCATCGAGAAAGTCATGCTGGGGCCCGAGCGTCGTAGCCACATCCTCAATAAGAAGGAGAAAGAAATAACGGCGTATCATGAAGCGGGACACGCCCTCATCTCGTCGGTTTTGCCGTATGCGGACCCGGTGCACAAGATATCTATAATCAGCCGCGGTCGTGCAGCCGGATACACGCTAAAACTTCCATTCGAAGACAAGAAGATGCAATCGCGCAACGAATTTTTGGACGACATTGCGGTTTCTTTGGGCGGCTATGTCGCGGAAAAAATGATCTACGATGATGTGACAACAGGTGCCTCGAACGATCTTCAGGTGTTGACCGCACTTGCACGCGATATGGTCACGCGCTACGGCATGTCGGTTAAATTCGGACCGATCGCACTTGAACCGGCGCAGGGGCGCACTATTTTTGGAGCCGGTATTGAGTCCAGGGAGCAATCTGATGAAGTGGCTGCGCAGATAGACGCAGAAGTGAAGGACATCATTGAAGGCGCACGTAAAAAGGCAGAAGCTGTCCTTAAAAAACATCGCAAAACGCTTGATGCTATCGCGCGGAAGCTCGTTGAAGTGGAAACCATCGAGCGCGAGGATTTCGAGAAAATACTTATCGCGAACGGTATAACTCCGAAA
>CAYIJQ010000068.1:0-3396 GCA_964363795.1 uncultured Candidatus Saccharibacteria bacterium | reverse complement strand
AAGGTTCCGACCATTTGCCCATCTCGGTAGAGATAGAAGTGTAAATTCTGTTCGCAGAGGATATACTTAACATAATGGAAACCAAAGCGGTGTTCAATAGTCATCTCAAGAAGGATATTTTTCTTGTCCTCGCAAGCGTTCTTGTAGCCGTCGCAATCAGTAAAAGCGGCTTATTATCCGAACTCTTCAAGGTAAGTATAGAGATCGAATTCATTAGTGCTCTCTTGGCGGGCGTACTTTTTACGTCTCTTTTTACAACTCCGCTCGCTATTGCAGTATTTCTATCGCTCGCACCGGAAATGAATCCTTTCGTACTAGTCGTCGTAGGTGCTTCCGGCGCGCTCATTGGTGACCTCATCCTCTTCGGATTGATACGCCACACATTTACAGCAGACGTAGAGTACTTGCTCCGAAGTCGCTCGTACCGGCGATATACCGCCCTTCTTCACCGTCGGATGTTCAGATGGCTCATACCGTTCGTGGGAGCTGTGATCATAGCGTCGCCGCTTCCCGACGAGCTCGGTATCGCGCTCATGGGAGTCTCGAACATGAAAGTCTCGACACTGATGATGATTTCTTTCGCCATGAACGCGTTTGGTATTACACTCATCAGTTTGGCAGCGTAATGTAATTGCTCCACACTATGACAAAAAATCCTATCCTCAATGCGTCAACAGCTACTGCATACATCATTGCGGTTGCTTCGGTCATGTATTACGGCCCTAAGCTCATGGGGCCAGAGCCGAAAGACACAGTACTCCTCCCCATCGCGTTCCTCTCCCTCTTCGTTCTTTCCACGGCAGTGATGGGCTATCTCTTCCTCTACCAGCCGGTACTTACGTACCTAGAAGGTCAAACGCAGCAAGCAATAGAGCTCTTTTTGGGGACTGTAGGAATTTTTGCGCTCATTACATTGGCAGTTCTCTCGTTCGTCTTTTTAGTTGCCTAACACGAGGCCAAAAAGGAGGGCGTTGCTTTTCAGAAGCTTCAGGGGCTACAATGCCTCTATATGACACACTCAATGCGTCTCGGTGCGGTAGCAGTATTACTCAGTCTTGTATTTGTCCCGCTTATTAGTTTTGCGGCGGAGTTTAGAGTGGGAGATCAACCGTCGTTTTCCGAAGAAGAGAGTACCGCGGGCGATCTCTATATAGCGGGTGGGAACGTGGCGGTGAACGGTTCGGTACGCGGCGATCTCGTTGTTGCAGGCGGTAGCTTGCTTTTGAACGGACCTGTTTCAGCCGATGTAATTTCCGCAGGTGGCAACATAACGATACTGGGGAACGTCGGAGATGATGTACGTGCAGGAGGCGGCAATATCGTAATTCAAGGAAAAGTTGGAGGTGATGTGGTGATCGGAGGCGGACAAGTGAATCTTGCGGGTCCGAGCATTGGCGGCGATGTGGCGATAGGTGGAGGCTCAATACGTATTGATGCTCCTGTTGCGGGTTCGGTAAAGATCGGCGGCGGGGACATCTATATCAATGCACCGGTAGGTGGCGACCTCGACGTTCAAGGTGACAACATTACTCTCGGCCCGAAAGCAGTCGTTACTGGCGATTTCTCATACAAGTCTTCGAAGGAAGCAATCCTTGAGGAAGGAGCGATCGTCCGCGGTGAGACGACATTTACCGAACTCAAAGGAGTAGAAGATATCGGGAAGATAGGTTTTGTCGCGCTTCTCTCGCTTGGGCTCGTTATGAAGTTCTTCATGGCTCTCGTAGGAGCGTTCGCGTTGATACTTATATTCCATCGTTTCTCAGAGACTCTGGTACAGACTGCGGTAGCGCGGCCATTCTTTGAAATTGGACGCGGCTTCATATTCGTTATTGTGGCACCCATCGCGTCTATCATTCTTCTCTTCACGGTTATTGGGGTGCCACTCGGATTCTTAGGGCTCACGGCCTTTGTCGCTGTGATGATATTCGCCTGCATCGCAACTCCCGTCGTAGTTGGTAGCATTGTTCATCACTTCGTATTCAAGACGACCGATTACGAAGTGTCATGGAAGACGATACTTGTCGGAGCGGCGCTCTACGTTCTTGTCGGACTTATTCCGTTCGTGGGCTGGATAGTTAAGTTCGGCGTGATACTGCTTACACTTGGAGCTGCACTCAATATCAAGTGGCGCGCTCTCGAGGATTGGCGCTAATCCCGCTCCCGTTAACGAGGAATAGTCTGACCATTCCGGGCGTCGTGAATAATTTGCACTCCGTGCAGAATGCTAGTATTATGAGATATGATACGTCGGATAGCGGTCTCCTCGAAGGTGGGAGATGCACGTGCCCGGCACTACCTCCGGACCCTGAGGACGATTTTTCCAGAAACTGAACTAACAAATGTAACAACATCTGCTGTTTACACAGTTGACGCGAAGCTTTCACCGAAAGAAATTGAGGAAGTGGCGAAGCGCCTTACAAATCCTATCACTGAGGTCTACTCAATTGACAAAATCTCGCTCCCGCGAGGTTTTGTATTTGCGATAGAGATCGGCTACCTGCCGGGTGTTACCGACAATGTGGGACATACTGCGCGAGAGACCATTGAGGACCTTACGGGGCGGAAGTTCCGTGCAGATGAGGCCGTGTATTCTTCCAGTGTTTTGTTCCTCGAAGGAAAGCTTACCGATACAGAGACCAAGCATCTTGCACGTGAGCTGCACAATCCGCTTATCGAACGCGCCAGTATCTATTCTGCTTCGGAACTAAGGAATGGTTTTCCGGTCGTCGTTCCTAAGGTACATCTCAGGGCGTCTTCTATAGGTGCCGATGAGGTCGATTTGAATGTGTCTGACGAAGAACTTACTCAGCTCGGTAAAGATGGAGTTCTGAATGTGGACGGGAGCCGCCGCGGCCCTCTCGCACTTTCACTATCAGCAATGAAGGTTATTCGCGACCATTTTTCCTCCGGAGGAGGGTCTGCCTCCGGCAGAAAGAAGCTCCGTAGAAATCCGACGGATGTGGAACTTGAGTCTCTGGCACAGACCTGGTCGGAGCATTGCAAGCACACAATATTCGCTGATCCTTTGGACGATATTAAGGAGGGGATTTATCGCCACTACATACAAGGCGCTACGAAGAAGATACGCAAGCAAAAAGGCAAAAAGGATTTTTGTGTTTCGGTTTTCAAAGACAATTCCGGCGCCATTATTTTCGATGATACATACCTCGTTACGCATAAAGTGGAGACACACAACGCTCCCTCGGCACTCGACCCGTTCGGTGGAGCGGTTACTGCTATCGTTGGTGTGAATCGTGACTGTCTCGGGTTCGGACTTGGAGCAAAACCCATCGCGAACGTATATGGATTCTGTGTTGCTCCGCCGGCTGGCGGATCGAACGACGCGACTGCGCTTTATCGCGATAAAGAGAGGAAACAGCCTCTTCTCCCTGCGCG
>CAYIJQ010000067.1:0-3581 GCA_964363795.1 uncultured Candidatus Saccharibacteria bacterium | reverse complement strand
TCTGGCAAGACATTGAGGTCGGAGATGAACATGACGAGCATGCCGCGATGAGGCTCCTGTTTTTCGAGTCCAAGTTTTGCGCGCGTTATAAAGCCCAGGGTTCCCTGCGAGCCGGTTATGAGCTGGGTCAAGTCGAACGTATTGCGAGTCTGGCTCCGCACGTTCCAGAGAGCATATCCCGATGAATTCTTTGAGACGGTCGGTCGCGCCGCTTCTATCTCCGCCGCGTTCTTTTCAATGAGCGCATGGATCTCACGGTAGATTTTCCCCTCAAGGTCCTTTTGTGTTTCTTTTGCGGCGAGTTCTTGCGAGGAGAGTGGCCGCAGAGTAGCCTCCGAGCCATCCGAGAGAACGACATCAAGCTCGCGAACATAGCGGTCCATTTTACCGAAGCGCAGTGTTAATTCGCCGCCAGCATTGTCAGCTATCATGCCGCCAAGTGCCGCAATTTCACGCGAAGCAGGGTAGGGGGGAAGCAATTTACCTGTCTTGGCTAACGTCACTTTCTCGAAATCACGATAGTACGTACCCGATTCGGCAATTGCATAATCACTGCCGACATCGACGATGTGGTTCATGTATTTCGTGAAGGAGACGACGACGGAGTCGGTCAAGGGTCCGCCTGACATGTCGGTACCAGCAGAACGTGCTGTGAGGGATATGGACTCGCCGCGTTCTCGTGCTGTGTTTGCGAATCGAATGAGAGCAACGATATCATCAGCGTTTTTGGGGAATACAACTAAGGACGGTTTTCTTTCAAAAATACTTGTGTCGCGGCTGTATTTTGCGAGCGTTTCCTCATCATCCGCGACGTCTCCTTTGATAAGATGGGAAATTTGTTCGCGTAGCGCACTCATTAAATAACATTGTATCGTACAAAAAGACCTTCTCTTCGTACTCGCTCAGTACCGGCGGTCGGTACCCGAGTTTCAGGAATCTCACTAGAATATGTCTGGAAACTCCCCTCTGGAGCATATCGGGACGCAGTATTTTTGACGGAAGAGTGGCTCAGACCGCCAAAAATACTGCACCCCGAATATGTCTCACCAGCCATATTCCCGGGTTTCTGGACACGCTCTAGATGTAGGGTCATCCGTGCCTCCATGCGGCGCGTGCATGTGTGCCTCTCATCAGACTATCCCTCGCGATACAATCACTGTTGGTGTTTTTTCTTGCGCAGGGTGGGTGGAAAAGGGCGGAATATACGAAATGATGCAAGATAGTAGTTACGGCACGCATACCTTCAAAATGCAAGTAGAACATACGGGATAAAAGACGCATACGTATACGTTCGGATACATCGCAGAGAGTCTGGATTTTTTATAGGACACAAAACTTTTAATGACACAATTTGTAATGGACATCAACTAGACGAGCATGTCCGTTATAATGTTGTCTAATTTCTCACAAAAAATGCCCCAAAAGCTTGACGGACATTGCAAGAAGTATATCGTTGTCCCCGGAAACATTATTCCGAGTATTAAATATCCCGCGTATGACGTTGACACGAGCGGCGTGTGTGGGAGGGATGTTTTACGTCATCCTTCTAGCACTCGTCTTCTTCTGGGGAAACCAGCGTCTCGCATTTGCAGAGGTAACAAATGTTTTTAGTAAATTTAACGAGCGGGTAGGGCAACCATTGCCTGAAGTACCTCCTCTTCCTGAACTTCCTGAGACTAGTCCTGATATAGATAACCTCGTAGAGGAGGAGCTTTGCAAAATCTATACCCGCCTCAACGAAGCGGGGGAGCCAATACCACAATTTGAAACTGAAGGATGCGAAGGAAGCGGAAATCCTCCACCCCCACCGCCTCCACCTCCACCAGGAGGCGGCGATGGTGGAACAGAAAATACGCTTGCGCGATGCACAGATGGCGTTGACAACGATGGTGATTCCAAAATCGACCTCGAAGATCCAGACTGCTCAAGTTTTAGGCCGACACTCACGGTAACGCTCGTTGTCGTGAACGATAACGGAGGAACGAACAGCACATCCAGCTACTCACTTAGCGTCAACAAGTCGTCCCCCGGTTCTTCTGAATCTATAGGGCTCTCATCGGGAGTTGCGACAGTACTTTCAGGCGCAGGTACGTGGACCTTAGAAGGAGCCCAGAAAGCAGGATACTCAGCGATATACAGCGGCGACTGCAATGCAGCAGGGGAGGTAACACTTTCGGCAGGGCAAACGAAGAGCTGCACGATAACAAGCAACGACGTCGCACCCGGAGCTCCAGCGTGCTCGGATGGTATTGATAACGACGGAGATGGCGCAATAGACAGCGCGGATTCTGGCTGTACAGACCCCTCCGATACTGATGAATCCAATCCTACCGGAGGAGGCGGGAATCCTCCCAGTGGAGGCGGAGGCGGCGGTGGAAGCGGCGGTGCGATCGCCTCACAGTCTACCGGCGCCGTACTCGGCGCTTCGACTACTCCTCCAGCCGTAGCGGCCGGCGAATCTTGCGACCAATACCTTACAGCCTTTATCCGCTCTGGTCGCGCCAACGATACCGAGCAGGTAAAACGCCTCCAGTATGTGCTGCGGGAATTCGAGGGCGTTATGAGCGTCGAGGTGAACGGCGTGTATGACGCCATAACGCTCGCGGCAGTACACGCGTTCCAAACGAAATACGCTTCCGAGATATTGACCCCTTGGGGTATCAGCGAATCAACGGGATACGTATATCTCACGACGCGCAAGAAAGTGAACGAAATATATTGCCAAAACACAAAACTGTTCCCGCTCACGCAGGAAGAGGAGCAGAGGATAGAACGTGCGCGCGCGGGTTTGCCGCAGACGAGTGATACGGCAAGCACACAAACCTCTGCCGGAACAGCACAAACCGCTTCCGCCGCGGAAGTAACGCAAGCACAAAACTCAAGTGAAGGCACGGGAGCAAGCAGCACTTCCCAAGGTGCTTGGTGGGATTCCGTAAGCAACTTTTTACGCGGAATATTCAGAACAGGGCGTTAGGTCACTAGTATCTCGCAGGAATATTCAACAAAAAGCGCGCCGCTGCGCGAGTGTCTTTGGATTGTCAAAGACATTGACCCGCACACTAACTTCGGCATCGCTTCTATGTTGCCGCAGTCCGTACTGCCTGCTCCAAATGTCCGTATGAGCAGCTTTTTGTAAAGTTTTCGATGTATACGCAACAATATGCCAAAGTTAGTGTGCGGGTTGACAAGGACAAACAGTTATATAAGATTCCGCCGGATCCCCATCAGTGTAGGGGATTTTCTTTTGCGAGTACTCCAGAACATAGTTCTTCGCAAGTCAATACGAAGCGTCTCTCAACAGGATTGGGACTGCAAAGTGGGCCCGAAGCCGGCAGCTTTACGCTGGTTTCCCCAGGTTTTGGGCCCGCTTTACAATCTCACGTCCCTATTGGTTTCCCCTCGTCTTTAATCATACCCGAGGAAAACGGCGTGTGTTGAGATATCCACTCCTTTATCCACTGTTTATCCACAATTCTGACGGTACCGCGACTTTCTTGTTACATCCATCTGTTGACACGTGCGCATCGTTTGTATCGTGTTACGATTTTAGGCTCTAAAATCATTGACACAATGTGCACAGC
>CAYIJQ010000066.1:0-3602 GCA_964363795.1 uncultured Candidatus Saccharibacteria bacterium | reverse complement strand
CTTTTTCTGATGATGAGGCGCGTCTGGTCCATCAATTCTTTGTTGTCGCGGAGGTACACGAAACCGCGTGAAATAATATCGGGTGATTTGTGAAGTTTACCACTCCGACGATCAACGGTCGCAACCACAACGCAGAACCCTTCTTGTCCGAGCGCTTTCCTGTCGCGCATGAGAACATCGGAGAGCGTTGAAACAGTATGGCCTTCCACAACGCGTAACTCAGAAGGCGCTTTCATGGGGAGCTTAGCGATTTTTTGTCCACCGCCCTGTATTTCGATGATACAGCTATTGTCCGGCACTATAATATTTTCTGGCTTAACACCCATTTCTTCCGCAAGGTCGGCGTGTACGCGGAGCATGTAATGGTATCCGTGCATCGGCATGAAGAATTTCGGCTTTATCTGACGATGTATCCACGTGGCTTCTTCACGGTTACCATGGCCAGAAGCGTGCACGTCAGACGTGTGGTAAGTGATGATGTGCGCTCCTTGTCGCGAGAGCGCGTCTTTCAACTTCTGTACGGCGCGCTCGTTGCCAGGGATGACGGAAGATGACAAGACGATGGTGTCCGTCGGCGTGATTCGGATGTGTTTGTGTGTTTTCATGCCTATTCGCATGAGAGAAGCGAACTCATCGCCCTGGGCGCCGGTCGCAAGAATGATGAGCTTCTCCGGCGGATACTGCGGCATATTTTCGACGGCTACCACTGTGGTGTCTTTGTGTTTTAAAAGACCGAGCTCGCGGACTATCTCGATATTGGTGCGCATCGAACGGCCGTCGATAACTATCTTTTTGTCATATTTTTCAGCGAGACGGACGATGTGCATAAGGCGCTCCAATTGGGAAGCGAAGGTACCAATGATGAGGCGACCTTTTGCAGGGCGCGAGATAATGTCCTCGAGCGTCTTATGCACGGTTCGTTCGGAAATAGACCATCCCGGCTGCCACACATTCGTAGAGTCCATGAGAAGCGCGAGTACTTTGCGACCTCGGAAGATAGAATATTCTTGATGCTCTTCCTCCGTTGGTTCGCCGTTGTCTTGGTCGAGTTTTATGTCACCAGTGAAGACAACATCACCCCACGGCGTCTCGAAGATGATACCCATTGAGTCGGGAACAGTGTGCGTTACTGAAAAGAAACGTATCGTGGCATTTCCCAGTTTGATAACTTCGTCCTCTTCCACTTCTCGGATAACGAGTTGAGGAAGGTGTGCGAATTCCTCCTGGCGTTTTTTTATCATCATGCCGGTCAATTTGCGCGTATAGATCGTCGGATTCCCGATGCGATCAAGGATATAGGGAAGACCGCCGATGTGGTCGAGGTGACCGTGCGTCACGAGAAGGCCGCGTATCTTGTCGCGTCGCTCTTCGAGGTAACCGGTATTCGGCAGGATGTAGTCGACGCCGGGGGTCTCCTCTTCGCGGAATTGGAATCCGCAGTCGACAATGAAAATGTCGCCGCCGAATTCAAGAGCGGTCATGTTGCGGCCGACCTCCTCGACACCTCCAAGTGGGATTATCCGGACAGTATCGGGAGCTGGGGGAGGAATAGGAGTCGTCGCAGCGCGCGGTCGCGTATCGCGCTTGTGCTCTACGCGCGAGCGTCCACGACGTGGCGGATGTAAGGGGCGGCGGCCTCCTCCGCGGCTCGGACGGTGTCCAGGACCTTGATTGGGGTCTCTCCCGGGGAAATTAGGGCTTCTTCCAGGATGTCCGCGAGAGGGCGGAGGAGGCCGCGTAGGCACAGATGCAGGGCGGCCTCCGGATTGGTCGCCCGAAGGAATCGGGGCGGGATTGGGTAAGAAAGCAGTCATACGTCAGTAAAGGGAATTAATTGTTGTAGAGTAACTATTCGATGGTGTTGGTAAAAATACTCCAGACGTTCTCAGTCGCGACGTACCATTGGTAGACATTTGAGAAACGCTCTGCAGGCGTTGCGAGGACACCCAGTTCAACTCCGTATACCTGCTCGGGAAGCACGTAGAGAAGTTGCGGTGTGTAGAGAAAGATGGCTGGCTGTTCTTCTTTGATGATACTTTTGAATTCTTCGTAAAGCGATTTGCGCTCGTTGCGATTTGTAGCCGCGCGTGCTTTTGCAAGAATTGTATCAGCTCGGACACTCGTGTAGAGGGCGAGATTGAGGCCCGGATCGTTCCTTTGTGAAGAGTGCCAGAACGCAAAAAGGTCAAGCGTGCGGCCGACGACCTCTCCGAAGAGTATGGCGTCGTATGCACGCGGCCGGATGATGGTGGTGTTTAGTTCTGATACAGGGTATACATGGATATCCACGTGAATACCCGCAGCACGCCAGCTTTCGGCGAGTGCTTCCGCTGTCGCGGAAAGTTCCGGTGCATCCGATGTCGCGAGAGAGAACGTGATTTTTTGCCCTTTCTTTTCCCAGGCGCTGGATTCTTCGTTGAACTTCCAGCCGTTCTGCTCGAGAATTGCGCGCGCCTCCTCTGCGCCATTGAAAGGAGTTTCTTCTGTTGTATTGGCCGCACTCGCGCCATCTTCAGGAAGAACACTCGGAGGAATAGGTCCGTCGAGTACCGCCCCGTACCCACCGAGGAGCGTTTTCACAAGCGCTTGTTTGTCGATTGCTGCATTGAGGGCAGCGCGCACTGCGGCATCAGCTAGGACCGGCGCATGACCTTGATTGAAGAACACACCAAAGACGCGCGGAAGGGGAGCTCTGATAATATTGGTCTTGGGGTCTCGCAAGTGGGAAAGTTCGGAAGGCGAAGCACCAGCGAAACTGTCTATACGGCCGGCGTTCCAAGCATCTACGAGTGTAGTTTCGTTCGAGAAGAATAGGAACGTCATTTTTCTCAAATGAGGTTCTCCGAGGGCGAACTTCTTGAATGGCGCGAGTTCGTAGCTCGTCGCAACTCCTGTTTTATCAGCTTCGACTTTGCGTATCTCGAAAGGGCCACTTCCTATTGGTTTAGTGTTAAGAGGCGAGAACGGAAATTCTTCCGAAGAGACATCTTGCCACAAAGTGCTAGGTAGGATCCCCAACGTTGTGTTTTCGATGAATGGCGCATAAGGGTGAGGGAGCTTGAAAACGACGGTTGATGGATCCGGAGCAGAAACCGAAACACCTTCCCAATCTGCTCTACGCGGGCTCTTAGTATCGGGATTCTGCGCTGCGTGAATGGTAAAAAGAATATCAGTCGTAGTAACGGCTGTGCCATCGTGGAACGTAATCCCTGGACGAAGCGTGAATGTGTACGTCAAACCGTCATCAGATATTTGGTATGAAGAAGCGAGGTCGGGGATGATAGAGCCATTGGGAGAAACACGCGTGAGGCCCGAATATATAAGTAGCGACAAATCACGATCGGGTTCTGTGATAGCGAGAAGGGGATTGATGAACCGCGCCATTCCGATGACGCCTTCGGTCAAGACGCCGCCTTTCGCGGGGATAGCTACGGACGCTTTGGCGTTCACGTTTACAAGAAGAGCTAGCGTTGCAATACCTAGCGCCGCGCTGAATATGTATAACAGCAACCGTTCGGCCGGAGAAAAGGTCGAAAGCAAGCCCTCGAATGACGAGAGGAACCCGACTCTTCGCGGTTTCGTGAGAGTGGTTCTCAAGTCCG
>CAYIJQ010000065.1:0-3652 GCA_964363795.1 uncultured Candidatus Saccharibacteria bacterium | reverse complement strand
TCGAGCAACAGTCCTCATACTGTGCTGGGACTTCGCCCCACTTCCAGTTGATGACTCCCCAACCATTGCTTGGCGGAGGATTCGATCCGTTCTGGAAGAAATTCATAAAGAACGGCAAGTCGAATTCAAATGCCGGACCAGTTCGCACTTCCCACACTGCCGCAAAGAATGGGTCGCCCTGTTGGGGGTTCGAAAACACAGGAACACTCATTACCAATTGAGCCTGGGGTGCAAAACCCATAAAATTGCCAAACCCCGTTGAACTGCCGATAGTCCCTCGGAATAATCCACCATAGTGTGGAGCTGGCGGTACACCAGGAGGAATAGCACCTACCTGCCACGTGCAAAATGTGGTTGTTGTCGCGAACTGATAGTATGCACCCTCAACGAAAGTTTCCGTGTACGGCGGACACCAAAATCCGATTTGATGCGGACTGCTCGTTGAAATATCTGCGTATACAACGCGACTAAACAACAAAACGAAGAGAATAAAAAGAATCGCGCCGTACGCAGCGCTTTGAAAGCTCGATTCGTGAGCATTTCGCATATCAAACCATCTTAATATGAATACAGGTTCATGTATTACTTTTCCACACTCTGGTGCGTAGAGTGCAAAACATGACCTTGCCCGTAGCTCGATATTAACTCTTCAAAATCTGCTTTTTTATCGATGTACTGCAGCGCCTCATCGTAAGCAAGAATGGCACGTTCGGGGCGCTCTTCATCGTAATAGTCGAAATGACTGGAATACTTATAATCGCCGAGGAATTTCTGCGCACGAAAAGTATTCCTTATTATCCGATCCTCCCATTTCGGTTCAACAAGGGAAATTGGATTGAGATGCACGTACGCAAAGAGCCATTTGAAATACGGGTCGCTGTTAATGTGATTGCTCTTGAAACGCCCCTGAAAAAGGGTGCCGCTGTGATCGTGTTTGAGATTAAAGTACATAGAGTAGCCTGTGCATAATTTCCGCATAAATAGGCTGACGCCAAAATCTCCGATCTGCCTCAGCACAATGTGAAAGTGGTTTGGCATCAAAGAGTACGCATACACGTCAACTAGCCGCTCATCTCGCTCTTCCAACCTGAACAAATTCACCAAGGACGGTCCTTGGTATTTCGCAAGGATATTCCCTGCATCTACTGCACAAACTTGATTCGCAAGATAAAGTAGTACCTGGAACCTTCGGTAATCTACTTCATCAAGAAAAATGGGCTGTTTATGAGCGCCTCGGTTGAAAATATGATAAGTCTCGCCTGCTAAGAGAGGTTCTCTGCGCTCCATCTTAGAACCTTATCACCAAGGACCGTCCTTGGTAGAGGTTTTCCCCACTCAAAACCCTATCGCTTTTTGAAATTCAGGGTCAGTTTCGACGAGGCCGGGAGATTCGCGCCGGAGGCGCTCGACAAGTTGAACCGCATGTTCGCGATCGCCATTCAAGAAGTAGAGCTTCGCAAGATCGTATATCTCTTCGAAGTTATTCCCTCTCTCATCTACAACACCTTTCATGAAGAAAAGCGCGTTCGGCCAATCTTCGACCGCAATGTAGTACTTGATAGCGCGAGATGAAGCACCACTACCACCTTTCTCTTTGTAGAGCGCCAACCCCTCGTCCGCCCACTTCTTCGCCAAAACGGGTTCTCTTAGTACCAAATACAAATTTGCGATTATATAGTTCGTCTCGGCAAGGTTCGTAACTTCCGTCGCATACTTTTCTAGTATTGCTATGCCCTCTCTATAGTAGCGAACTTGCTCCGCCCCTTGCGCCTTGTCCCCTTTTTTGAGAGAAATGTTCGCAAGAATATACTTTGCTTGCGCGCGTTTTGGTGAGAGCTCGACCGCCCGCGCAATTACTGAAAGTAAGAACTCCTCGTCTACCTGTTCTTCTGGTGGTGCAGAATCCAATACGTGCGCGAGATAGGTCGCCGTGCGCGCGTCGTATGGGTACCGTTCATAATTTTTCGTAAGCACATCTAATGCATATCGGTATGCGGTAACACGCTCTTGCCCCTTAAGCATGTGCTGTTGCTGGTCGGTATACATCGAGTATGCTTGATACCCATACTCAATGTCCGCATAGGTGCTCAAAGAAAGTCCGCGTTCCATAGCACCGACGGCACGTTCAACATCGAACACGTGATACAGATAACCCTGCGCCAGGGCAAGATTTGCACGCAGAGGCTGGAGCGCAACGGGATAGAGGAGAATGAGAACAGCAACTCCAGCCGCTATCGGAATCGCACGAGAAGTCGAAAAGCGCAATGAGGAAACAGTTGCGGCGCTTGCACCTGCCTGAATATGTAGGCGTGCGAGCGCTGAACTCAGTACTACTAGAAGAAACCATAGTGTCATAGCCGTATCGAACACGAAGAAATTCTGGACAGCATAGACGAGAACGAGAAGCAGTATAAAAGGACCATACCGTTCTCCGGCCTGCCATAGTTGAAACCCAGTCCTCAAAAGCACTGCGATAAGAGCAACGTAGAGAAGCATGCCCAAAATACCGTACTGAACGAAGTAATCGAGATACGCGTTGTGCGAACGGTCAAACCATTCCTCGATAATGGCTCCCGGGTCATATATGCGGTTGAACAACAGTGCGATGTGCTCTGCACCATAACCAGTAAGAGGTTTCTTGATCGCTTCGCTAAAAACGTTCTGCCATACGAACAATCGGCTTGAAACCGTTACATCCTGGAGAGAGATGGAGGCAACGCGGCGAACTGGCTCGAATGGTGTTTGCGCGAGCTGTTCTCGGAACCCAAAAAATATTCCAACAAGAATAAGTACCGCGAAGAAGCTGCCTCGAGCATACGTGCGCACTTTCCCCTCTCCTTTCCACGCTAGATACAGCGCGGTAAGAATGCTTACAGCGAACATTGCAAGCAGCGTGCCGCGAGTCGCTGCAACTACTATCGCGAAAAGTTGAAGTACCGCGCCTGTGTAGAGTACTTGGCGCCATCTCCCTCTGTATTCATTCACAACGGCGAGCGAAGCAAAGAAAGTCATTCCCAAATACGCCGCGAGAAATGCCGCGTTACCGAATGTCGCACCAAGACGGCCGCGCGCCTCAGTAATGAGCGGAAAGTCCAAGCCAGAAACCGTCTGGAGCCACTGTAAAGTGGCGTAGAGCGCTATGGCCGACCCGACCCATGCTACAATTGAAAACAACTTCCCCAGAAATTCGCGGTCGGCGCAGAGTAAAACGAGATAGAAAAAGCCGATAATAGATGTAAGCGTCAATAGACCATCGCCCCGATCAAAGATTGACCAGAAACTATGATAGAAATTGACACCGAGAAGTGACGTAACATATGCAATTACCAAAAGTGCCCCTGGTATCCAAGCGAATTTATTTCGCAATCGTTCAAAATAAAAAGGGCGGCCTGCGAGAACAAGATAGATGAATGCCGCCGCTCCTATTATAAAAAGAGTGCGGAACAATAATGTCTTCGGCGTAACGTACGGATAGAGCAACCTGTCAATGTATATAATCGGTAAGACCGCTGGTGCAAGCAGGAGCCACGGGAACCAACGTGCTATGTGTTCGGTCATTCGACAATGAATTCCCCGGCGGTGCCGCTCAGCTGGTTTTCTGCTCGTTTTGTCGCTTCCGTATCTTCCGGCATATACATCTTTAGAAACTCGA
>CAYIJQ010000064.1:1726-3672 GCA_964363795.1 uncultured Candidatus Saccharibacteria bacterium | reverse complement strand
TTCCGAGTAGGAACGCGTTCGGGAGTACAGCAGAAACCATCACGGCAATGGGAAGCGCGAGTGCGAGCGCGGACATTCTTCCAGGTCCGCTTCGCAGTACGTCAAAGGTAGAGAGGACCGCAAGTCCTCCGAGTATCATCCAATCGACAGGGATATTAGTGGCAAACGTTCTAATTGTTTCCATGTCCATAGTGAGTAGTTTACCGCAAAAATAAGCGGTTTTTTTAACTCCCTGTGTACTATGGAGGTATCTAGAGTCCTTCTCCGCGAAGCTTTTCTATAAGATCGCGCGCCGCGCGCGAGAGTTTCTTGGGGAACTCAACATCAACGCGAACCAATAAGTCGCCCCGTGCGCCTCGGCCATACGGTACGCCTTTGCCGCGTATGCGAAGCACTTCGCCGCTTCCGACACCGGCAGAAACAGCGAGCTTCTCTTCTCCATCAAGTGTGTGAATCCGGTACTCTCCGCCTAAGAGCGCATCCGTTATCTTTATGGAAAGTACGGTCTGAAGGTTATTCCCTTCTCGCGTGAATTGTTTGTCAGGACGTACATGGAGCTTCACATAGAGGTCGCCGGGCGTGCCATTCACAGTAGCCTCACCCATGCGTGGCAAACGTATCATTTCGCCGTCCGAAACGCCTGCGGGGACAGCGACGTGTATCTCCTCTTCTTGTTTGGCAACACCTTCACCACGACACGTCTCGCACGCTTTCTCGGGGACCTCTCCACGGCCGCGGCAGCGGGGGCACGTGCGCGTCGAAGTAAATGCTCCGAAGAAGGTATTGCGAGATTCGCGCATCTCACCCTTTCCATTGCAGGCCGAACACGAAATCATTTTTGTACCCTTAGCAGAACCAGTTCCGCCGCATGTGACGCACTGGGCGACTTTTGCTATCAAGACACGACGTTCGGTACCAAAAATACTCTCGCGGAACGGAAGTTCAATATCGATAGAAATATCGCGGCCGCGGCGCGCTCCGCGAGTTCCTCCGCCGAAAAATTCTCCGAACACATCTCCAAGGTCGAATTCAACCCCTTCCCCTCCGAAGGAGGGTCCGCCTCCGGCGGAAAACCCTTGTCCAAAATTAAAGTTGGAGAAATCGAACCCGGGAGCTCCCGCGCCGCTCTGCCCACCTCCAGCGAACGTACGTCCGTACGCGTCGTATTCCGTGCGCTTCTTCTTGTCGGAGAGTACCGCGTATGCTTCGCTCAGTTCTTTGAATTTCTTTTCGTCGCCTCCTTTTTTGTCGGGGTGATACTTATGCGCGAGTTTACGGAAGGCCGTTTTTATCTCTTCTTCGCTTGCTGTTTTGGGAATTCCCAGAATCTCGTAGTAGTTTTTCATAGCGTTAGGATATTATATGCAGACTTGTAAAGTTTCCAAATCTCTATTAGACATCCTCGCTCTCTTTCGGGCTGGAGTCAAGAAAGCCACCGGCCTGGATGTTCCACAATGTCTGGTAGCGACCACCTTGTGCAATAAGATCACTGTGACTACCTTCCGCGGTAACGCGACCATCTTCTATCACAACGATGCGATCCATCTTTATGACCGTCGAGAGACGATGTGCGATAACAATGACAGTTTTTCCCTTCATGAGGGTCTCGAACGCATCTTGAATGAGCGCTTCGGACTCAGAATCCAGAGAGGAGGTGGCCTCGTCGAGTACGAGAATGGGAGCGTTCTTGAGAATTGCTCGGGCGATGGCAATTCTTTGGCGTTCTCCGCCAGAGAGTTTAATTCCACGCTCGCCGACTAGAGTTTCGTAACCTTTCGGCAGTGCTGAAATAAATCCGTGGCAATTCGCCTTTTTTGCCGCGTCCACGACATCTGCGTCAGAGGCATCTTGCCGTCCATACCGGATGTTTTCCAACAGACTTCGGTGAAAGAGGACAGGGTCCTGCGGGACGAACGCAATGGCGTTTCGTAAACTTTCAAGTGTGA
>CAYIJQ010000064.1:0-1626 GCA_964363795.1 uncultured Candidatus Saccharibacteria bacterium | reverse complement strand
TCATGTGGTATGCGCAGTATTTCTGACATTTCTGTCGCTTCAGCAACAGCACTGAATACTTGGCGTATTTCTCGTCCCGCCTGCACGAGCCGCTCAAAAAGTGTTAGTAAATAGGCTTGTATGAGTACGAAATCTCCGACAGAAAGCAACCCGCGTTTCCATAAAGACATTGCGGCAAATAAAAGTCCTACGTTGATGATAACAATAAGGACCCCCTGCACCGCCCAGACGTTGTCGTCGAATTTCCAAGAGCGGTACATCGCTGTCCGCAGACGGTCTATGGAGCTTTGGAACCTATTGTGTTCATACGGGATGCCGGAAAAGAGCGTTGCCGTAGATTGATTTGAAAGTGCGTCCGATAGCACACCAGTTACGTTGCTGTCTTCTTCGGCTGCTTTGAGGCGATACGGATGAATTCTGCGGATAAGTGCGATCTGGAGTGTTGTAAATATAATGAGCCACACGGCTAATCCTGCGCCAAGAAGTGGATGTCGGAGAAAAAGCACGAATACTATACCTATCGCTAGCATTACGAGCGGATATAGCTGGAACAAAGTCGCATCCATCACAGTCTCGTACGATTTTGCGTACCGGGTAACGCGACGGACCAGTGAGCCGACGAAGTTCGAGACGAAAAAGTGATACGAATGCCTGATGATGTAATCAAATGATGACGTGCTAAGGTCGGCCATTACACGTGTTTCGAGTATCGCGATGAGGTAGAACTGTGCGCGTCGCAATCCCCACGCGAGGAATGTAAAGAGCGCGAAAAAAACCAGGATGGTCGTGAGGCGCGGAGTTGCATCGGAAGGAGAGGTACTTGCAATGATGTCCACAAATTCTTTAAGGTAGAGTGGCGCTGCCACGACCGCGGCCTGTATTCCAGCTCCCACAAGGAGAAGTCCAACGAGAAGAGCGGGATAGCGTTTTGTATGCTTCCAATAATCGGTTATGACGTCCCACGCTTTTCCGACATTCTCTTTTGGCATAAAAACGCATTATAGTTCATCCCTTGAACGCACACGAGGAAAAATGATACGATGATACGCAGGTAATGATGAGTTAGCTTTCGGGAAAGGTCTCAACATGACCACACACATCTTGTGCGTCTGTTCGGGTAATATGTGCAGGAGCCCTATGCTCGAGAGGCTTCTGCAGAAAAAAATTACCGAGCATGGCCTAGATGCCGACGTTGAAAGCGTCGGTACTCATGTTTTGGCAAAAATGCACGTGAGGTCGAGCAGACATGCGCTCAGGTGCATGCGCGAACGAGGCATTGACATCAGCGGTCATCGCAGTCGGCACATAACCGGAGTCGATCTTTTACGATTCACTCTTGTCGTCGCCATGACGGTGGAAATCGCCGTGGAAGTGAAGAAGAGGTACGGCGGCGCAATGATTGTAGCTGACGTTCCGAATCCGTTCGCCCGTAGTCTCGCTGCCTACAAAACTTGCGTCGAGCAGCTTGAAGGGATTACCGAAAATATCGTGGGCGCGCTGTAAAGGTGCGCCCACTACGTTTAGACTATTTATTATCTTCAGTGCCGCCCTCTTCTTTTGGTGGCTCTTGCCCTCCAGAGGAGGATCCGCCTTCGGCGGACTGCTTCGACCCGTCTCGACTCGCGT
>CAYIJQ010000063.1:0-3733 GCA_964363795.1 uncultured Candidatus Saccharibacteria bacterium | reverse complement strand
TGGGCCCGGACGCACGCATGTACTTACATGCGCCGTTTTCCGGGCCCTTGAAATGTGCTGGCTCAGGCCAGTTCCACTTCTCTCCGATCATTGATTTCCTCCTCCACGGTTATCGTTCCGCCGAGCGACAGAGCGTCTATCTCAGCGCGGACCTGTTCGCGGTTCAGTTCCGTCTCAAGGTGGAACTGACCGATACCGTGGCCTTTACTCGAGATCACCTTACCGAGTGTCGAGAGTTTCCTCTCTAGGTTTTGCACCTTTCCGAGAAAATCTGCACCCGACAAGAAGAAGTTTATCTTCAGCGCCAAAGAACTCACCTCCTTTCGGTGCTCAAACAGCGCATCACCTTCATGAAGATTTGGTACTCGTTGGATAAAGGGGCGGTGTCTTAGTGATTCAAAGTACTAATTTCGCAAGATTCTTTGTAGACGTGGAGATACTCATCAACCATCCTCTTGATGGTGAAATAGCGCAGGACTCTATCTCGACATGCGGCGCGCATCGCCGCGTATTCTGTCGGCGGCATAGCGTAGATTCTCTCCACTGCTTCTCGCAAACCGGCCCCTCCGGTTTTCTTAACGATCCAGTCGCCGCGTATATCATCGTCTGCGGCATTCACGATAAACCCGGTCTTTCCATCCTCGATGATCTCGGGTATCGAGCCGCGTGCAAATGCGATAACGGGAGTTCCGCAACTCATCGCTTCGATCAAAACGAGTCCGAAGGATTCTTCATACACGATCGGTAGCACGAATGCCTTGCTTGATTGATAGTGGTCAACGAGCTGGTACCTGTCTAGCCCTGCCTCATAGGTAATAGCGCCGCGGCTCTCGTTTATTTTGTCCAAAACATTGGTCTCAAACCACTTCTGATGTTGCTTCCTCGGAATGCCGAAGAGTTTCGCCGCGCAACCAATCTGCTGAGCGATATCGACAACTATGTCAGGCCCTTTTTCCGGTATGACCCTCCCAGCCCACATAAGACTTGCG
Organism: uncultured Candidatus Saccharibacteria bacterium; assembly: GCA_964363795.1. GTDB lineage: Bacteria > Patescibacteriota > Minisyncoccia > Phycocordibacterales > UBA2100 > UBA10103. Next base: position 2,744 of record CAYIJQ010000063.1, on the reverse strand, counting down.
CCGCCATCCGTATTGAACGCAAACAAGGCAGGGTCCACGCCATGGTAGATCGTCGCCGCGTAGTTGAGGTCCGGTAAAAGCTTCCGCTGCGCATTGCTGGCGGATACGAAGCGAACATGTTGCACATTTTTATAGAACGAGAAGAACGTACGCATGTAATCGGTATCGAGAATATGGTGCAATGTGATGAGGATCGGTCTTTTGACGAAGGGAGAGAACGGGAGCGCGATGTCGCCGTCCCCGATATTGATGTGGTAGAGATCGAATCTATCCTGCATGGCGAAAGCCTTCGCGATGAGCGCCTGCTCGTAGAGGACGAATTTCCCACTCGCGGAAAGTTGATCATTGGCGGATGAAGGCTCGTAATCGATGCTCTCGATTTGGACCGGGAGTTGGGATGCCCCGGAAGCAAAAGCTGTGATCGAAAGAAGATCGTTTTCCGCGTGTTTAACCAGCTCGCTGATGAAACTGTAGTTGAAGATCCCGGTCCCGCTCGCGGTTTCTTTTCCCATATTCAGATAGTTTGAACAAACGATGGCTATACGCATATAGTGAGTTACCCGTATCTATCAATCGAGCCGTGAGAGCGCTTTAATGAGCTCGGCCGACCAGCGATAGATGTTGTAATCTCGAACTGAGGCGCGCATGGTTTTCATGCGGCGATGCTGTTCGGTCTTTTGCATAGAAAGAGCGGTGTGAATAGCAGCGGACGCTTCTTCGGCGCTGTACGGATTAATGAGAATCGCGCCCTTGAGATCGCGCGACGCGCCAGCAAATTGACTGAGAACGAGAGCTCCACTCTCATCGGCACGAGCCGCCACATATTCCTTTGCGACCAGATTCATTCCATCATGCAAAGGGGTAACGAGGCAGACATCGGCACATCGATAGAGATGCAACAATTCGTCGTGCGAGTAATTGCGTTTTTCCAATATAATCGGTTTCCATCCATTTGTAGCAAATTTCTTATTTACGCGTTCGGCCTCGGCCGTGACCTGGGCTGCGTATTCTCGATATTTTTCGACGGACTCACGCGTCGGGGAAGCAATTTGCAGGAGCGTGAGCTCACCTTTATACGCGGGGTGTTCGTCGAGGAGAAACTCAATCCCTTTGAATCGTTCGAGGATTCCTTTCGTATAATCCAGCCTGTCAACGCCCAGTACTATACGCTGACTGCGAATCCCGAGCGTATCGAGGATCGTACGGTCCGGGGTGCCGTGCGCCTCGGCTCTTCCGGGAAACGCGATGGATATCGGGAACGGCTTGATCAGCGTCTGATGTTCCCCGCGAAACACCGAGAAGTGTTCGTAATCGATGCGCGACTCGATCTCGTTGCTCACGGTATCGATGAAGTTATTGCAATGCTGCTGCGTATGGAAGCCGACCAGATCCGCGCCCAGCATTCCTTCCAATAGTTCTTTGCGCCATGGGCATATATTGAACTGCGCGGAGGATGGCCATGGGATGTGCCAGAAAATAGAAACGAGTGCGTCAGGCCGGCTCTTCTTGATAATTGCCGGCACCAGCGCGAGATGATAATCCTGGACGAGAACGATCGGCCGCTCTACATTGCGTATCTCGTCCAAAAGTGTCTTTGCGAACTTTGCGTTGACTTTCTTATACTGTATCCAATCTTCCGCGCGAAAAATGGGACGTGTGTGCACCATGTGACAAAGCGGCCACAGCGCCTCGTTCGAGAAGCCATTGTAATAGCCCTGTATCTCCTTATCGGTGAGGGACACGCGCTTGAGCGTATATTTCGGCTCGTCCGGCGGCACTTGTATCTTCCCCTCCGTGTCCGCAGTTTCTATGTCGGCCGCCCCGCTGCCGTGCGCGATCCACGTACCTCCGCACGCCTCCATTACCGGTTCGAGTGCCGTTATGACGCCGCCTGCAGGAACATGCCAAACGATTTTTCCATTGTCTTTCGTGTGCACGTACGGCTCCCTGTTGCTGAGGATGTAAATTGGGCGATCTTTCAAATACGCTTTGATGAATTCGCGGAGGCGTTCCGCCGTCCACGGCGAATCGAGTTTCTCAAGTCGCATACGCGCTTCCTCGCTTGCCGCCACGCGTGCTTGTTTCAGACTTTTTGTGACTTTCGTGAGTTCGCCCGCCAGGGGCGCGAAGAATCCGGGACCGGGCACATACTGTGCTTCTGGGCCGCCCTTACGCACCGCTTGCAAGGATTCCACCATTTGGGATATGGAGCGGAAAAAAACGAAGCGAACCAGTAAAAAAATTGCCGCTGAAAATACGAGCACCTGCGTGATCCATCGAATTAGGTTGCTTCGCCAGATACTCAAAATGCTTTCGTCGATGTAGGTGGCATTCTGGGCGACCGAGAGCGCTCCGATTACGCGGCCGTCGTCGTGTAGTGGTACAGTAAGGACATAGTACGTCTCCCCGCCGAGACGAACAAACTCTCCTTGCGGCTCATCGCTGTCCATCGCAGTCGCGACGATGTTTGCTTCTGGTGTAGGGAGCTTATCCGAAATAATTACCGCTTCGCCGGTACTGTTGAAAACACCGAGGCCGGCAAGTCGTTCGCTGCTCGCAAACCGATCTACAATGCGTTGCATCGAACTTGTGGCCTGGCTCCTGAAGGACGGTTCAATGCTCTCGGCCAAGCTATCGGCCAAATGTTCGCTGCGGCGAGCACTTTCGGCAATTGGCCAATTGGATTTGGCAAACGCCTCTATCGAAAATTTGCAAAAGAAGATCGATAGTCATTCGAATAAAAA
>CAYIJQ010000062.1:0-3798 GCA_964363795.1 uncultured Candidatus Saccharibacteria bacterium | reverse complement strand
ATCCAGAATTCTTCTCGATGATGATGGGGGTCCGCGCAGAATCTTTCGCCATCGTATAACCAAGTCCAAAACTCAAGAGCGTCACCGCGATGACGATAAGGAAAATAATTATCTCCCACTGGTATTCTTTCCAGAGATACATGACCTTGACCAAGAGTGACGGCATAGAAATACGATACCATACATAGGATGCGCTCCGACGACCTGCTCTTTTTCGCCGCCTGCAGTTTCGTTGCAGGAACGGTCGCAGGCGGGATAGGTATTTCACCTGCGGGAACAATTCTCATACTTCTCGCTACAATTCCGATAGTTTTTATTCTGAAGCCGCGTTTTGTTGTCGTCCTCGTGGCTGGACTTCTCTTCTTCGCGGGAAACGCGTATTACGCCATCGACGACTACGCGTACCGGCAAGCTCTTCGCGCCGCAGAGAATGTCTCTTCTCTCGAAGGCATCGTCCTGAACGACCCGCGCTACCGCACAGGCACACAGACTGCAAAAGTACGGATCAGTGAATCCAATATCGAACAGGCTTCTGGCGTGCGCCTATACATCCGGCTGGAATCATTTCCAGAGCTTTCCTACGGCGACGTGGTGTACGCGACGGGAGATGTCGTGCCGCCGCCCGCCGATTCGTACGGCAACTACATGGCGAAAGAGCGCATGCACGGCACGATGTTCTACCCGGACATCGAGGTAATCGGAAATGAAGCCAATCTCCTTCTCGGTGCACTCTTTACGCTACGCCACGCCATAAAAGACGACATCGGACGTCTCTTTACGCAAGAACAAGCCGCGTTCCTCTCCGGTATCATGATCGGCGACACGGAAGACTTCTCTCCGGAATTCCTGGAAAAACTTTCTATAAGCGGAACGATGCATTTGACGGCACTCTCCGGCCTCAATATGACCATCATCGTATTCGTCGCACTCGGCATTTTTTCTGTTGTATTCTGGAAAAGGAGGCGCCTGCAATTCGTGGCGACATTCACGACTATTGCGCTCTTCGTCGCGATGACGGGCTTCCAGGTGTCGGCCATTCGCGCGGCACTCATGGCATTCTTGGTCGGGCTCGCGAGCCTTACAAGTAGGCTCTACAATCCCAGAAACGCTATCGCATTCGTGGCTCTCCTTATCACACTGTGGAACCCAAAGAGCGCCGTCTTCGATCTCGGATTCCAACTCTCCTTCCTCGCAACACTCGCCATCATCTACTTGGCACCGGTCCTAAAACGTATCCCCTTCCTTCGCACCGAAGGATTTTTGGGTTGGCGCGACGTACTTGCCATAACGCTCGCTGCCCAACTTGGTGTTGTTCCCATAACTATCATCAACTTCGAGAATTTTTCTTTCACATCGCTTCTTGCTAACATCGGCATTCTTGCCGTTATTCCGCTCCTGACCGTCATGGGGTTCATCGTTACCGCTGCCTCAATGATATTCCCGCCACTTGCCTATCTCTTAAGCAAGCCTGTCGCATTCCTCATTGACTATGTCACCATGGTCGTCAATACATTCGCAGTGGTGTATCTGCCTTTCAATCCGGAAATAGGCATCATTCCGGCACTTTTGTATTATGGAGTAGTGATATGGATATGCTGGCGTTATTACCCCGTGCGTCGGGAGTCGCATTCATAACGTAAACATGCTCGCTGTACACGCTACATACTATTGGAATATGTCTCGCCCCGTAGCCAAGTCCGAAGGACTTGTGGTACTGGGGTCGCCCGCCCTTCAACAACATGCCTCTCGATAAAAACTCGGTCAAAGATTACGCACACTATGAGATGCCTGGAAGCATCATTGGCTCGCGCAAAATAGTTCTCCAACTTGGCATAGTTATTCTTATCGGTCTCACCGTATGGGTGTGGCTCGGCATCTTGAACGCTCGGAGCACTGAGGACACCGTGTACGTTCTCAATATCGGCCAAGGAGACAGTCAACTTGTCCTTCTTACCTCGAGGAGTGGCAGAACGGTCGTCAAAATACTTATCGACGGCGGAAAGGATCGGCGAGTACTCGACGCGTTGGATGAAGCCCTAGGAAAACTTAACAATAAATATATTGATGTCGTTATCATGACGCATGTGGACCTTGACCACATGGGCGGTCTTATTGAAGTCGCGAAGCGCTACGATATCGGACTATTCGTATCGAATGGCCGTCCGGCAGAGTCTGACGCGTACGAAGCGCTTCAAAAAGAACTGACTGCGCACGACGTTTCTACGCTTACGCTTCTTGAGGGAGACACGATACGCTACGGAACGAATATCCTGAGCATCCTCTCTCCCGATCCCACGCTCTTGGAACATAAGGAGGTGAACGAAGCGAGCCTAGTGATGATGCTTCGCTCTGACGGTAAGAAAATCCTCTTTACTGCCGATGCTGGATTCCCCGCCGAGCAAGTTCTTCTTACAAAAGGATACGACCTCAAGGCTGATGTACTCAAAGTAGGACATCATGGCTCGAAGTATTCTTCGAGTGAGAACTTCCTCGCCGCTGTGCGACCGACCGTATCGATTATCGGTGTTGGGAAAAATACGTACGGACATCCTACCGCACGTGTTCTTGAGTCGCTCGAACTTGCCGGTTCGCGCATATACCGTACCGACGAGAACGGAACTGTGCGTGTCCCTCTCGGAGATACAGCGCCTCAAGAAAACACGGGCACTCTTCGGACGGGGCTCTTGGGAGCGGTCGCGAGTATCTTTTTCGGTGACTATGCGAAAAACGATATAACGACCGTATCGCTTCGAGAAGCAGCGGAAGAAAAACAAGAGTCAAAACTCGTCTCCTTCAAAGAGTGCTCGTATGCGTCCGGAAGAAATCCAGCGCATTCTCCCGTTATTCTGAACGAGGTCGCGTGGATGGGCTCCTCGAGTGGGACGACGCATGAATGGATAGAACTGCAGAACCTTTCAGGTGACGCAGTGAACATATCCGGCTGGCAGCTCATAAATGAGAACGAAAAGCTCCATGTTACGTTCCCCCAGCAATCGATATTTAACCCATTCGACAAGCTCAGGGCAGGCGGACGCTTTATGGTGCTTGCGCGCAAGGCGGCAAACGATGCGCTCGATCTTAATGCAAAGGTCACCTTCACTGGTTCAATACGAAATAACAATGAAGGACTTCGGCTTTTCGACAATACCTGCCGGCTCATTGACGAGATACCAACCTCTGCGCAATGGCCTGCTGGAGATAACAAGACAAAGCAAACAATGGAGCGTACAAGTGACCTTTTATGGAGAACCTCGGCGAATGTTGGAGGAACGCCGGGATTTTGAACACAATATTGGCGAGTTAGGAGGCAAGCGGGTCGTGGTGCTAAGGTAGTGGCAGTTGGGAGGGAACCCGTCTCTCCCCGAGCATAAGGACTGAAAGCCATGAGTAACGGTGAGCGAAAAGGTTGGCCCATAGGGACGTTTATCTGGGGCGCCGTGATCGGTGCTGCCGGACTCGCCATTTTGGGGTTCACCTGGGGCGGCTGGTACACCGACAGCGGAGCCACAAAATTCGCGAACGCGCAGGCTGAAGCCGCCGTCAAGGCCGTCGCTGTCAGCGCGTTGGCACCCATGTGCGTCCTCAACGCCAAGGTGGATCCCGACGTCGGCAAGCTGACGACGATTACCGCACTCGCTTCCTCGAGTGAGCGAACCAACGAGGTTCTGAAGACGGCGTGGGCAACGTTTGCTGACGTGGAGCTCTCAACAGCGAACCAGAGGGCCGTCGCAGACGCTTGCAGTAAGCTGCTCTTCGAGAAGCCGGCGTAGCGGCCCGAAGACCGTGCCCAAAACGCGC
>CAYIJQ010000061.1:2323-3805 GCA_964363795.1 uncultured Candidatus Saccharibacteria bacterium | reverse complement strand
AAATCCAAGTGCAGTTGCTATAGGCAAGCTGCCGTCAAAACTGCTCTGCCCCGACTGTCGCTCAAGGTTTAGAAACAAACTTTAGACGCCAAGATTAATCTCTTTCATCCGCCCCTTAATATCTATCGGGTAAACACCCGTAAAACACGAGGTGCAGAACTGGCCCTCCGGGATACCTGTTGCTCGTATCATGCCCTCGTATGAAAGGTAGCGAAGAGATGTAGCGCCAAGATATTTCTGTATTTCCTCAACTGACTTCGTTGCGGCGATAAGACTCGCTTGCTTTGGTGTGTCGATGCCGTAAAAATCGGGATATTTGACCGGCGGTGATGCGACAAGAAAATGTACCTCCTTAGCACCTGCCTCAAAAAGCATTTTTACTATCTGACGCGATGTCGTGCCACGTACGATAGAATCGTCGAAAACAACGACACGCTTCCCGCGAATAACTTCGGGGAGCGCGGTGAGCTTGGCTCGCACTCCTTGCTCGCGCACATGCTGCTCCGGCGTAATGAACGTCCGGTGGATGTAGCGATTTTTTGTAAGTCCCATCTCAAACGGAAGTCTGAGCGCCTGCGCATATCCTATTGCAGAAGCGGTAGCGGTCTCCGGCACCGGAATGACAACATCGGCCTTGAGCGGATACTCCTTCGCAAGTTCTACGCCAAAATTGCGGCGAACCTCGTACACCGATTTCCCAAGAAGTTGGCTGTCAGGGCGTGCAAAATACACGAATTCGAAAATATCGAGTTTAGGGTTGGGAACGCCTAGCTGTTCACTGCGGATGCCGCTTTCGTCAATAACGAGCATTTCTCCAGCCTTCACATCGCGCTCGTATTCCGCCCCGATGGGGGCGAACGCGCACGTTTCGGAAGCAATGATGTAACCACCATTCAGTTTCGCGAGTGAGAGCGGTCGGATGCCGCAGTGGTCGCGCACTGCCACGAGCTTGTCCTGCGACATAATGAGAAGGGAGAAAGCGCCTGTCAAAAGCGGATAGACGTCTTTTATAGCAACGGTGAGTTCTACACCTTCACGCATGCGCGCAGCGATAGCTTCTACGATCATCCGTGAATCCGAAAACTCGGACGGATTAACGCCTTTTGCGTGCAAAAATTCAGCGAGTGCATCTGTCGTCGGTAAGTTCCCATTGTGAACCAAGGCGATAGCCCCGTCATCGGGGCCGGAACAGAGTGAGACTGAATCGTTAAGACTCGGATGCGGATCTTCATATGAGACCTTTTGGAGGGACGTTGCGCCCGCGGCAAGCATGGGCTGTGCATGCTTCACCTTTGAACCTCCTGTTGTTGAATAGCGATTGTGTCCTACTGCAATGTGGCCTTTGAGGCTTTCTATGAGTTCGTCATTGAAAACTTGCGAGACAAGACCCATGCCTTTATGCACGGTGATATAGTCGCCACCTGCTGTGGCGATTCCAGAGCTTTCCTGTCCGCGATGCTGGAGTGCGAAGAGCCCAAAGAA
>CAYIJQ010000061.1:0-2223 GCA_964363795.1 uncultured Candidatus Saccharibacteria bacterium | reverse complement strand
GGCTAGAACAACCTCCAATGCTTCCTCTGCGCAGACGAATTCGATGCGTTCCTCTTCGACTTCTTCGAGCTTGCCGATTTCCCCTATCGCAGGATGCGCTCCTTCGAGTGGCTTGAATCTCCCAATACCTCGCGTAGAAAAACTGCAATGCAAATAGTTTCCTATCTTTCCCCCGCCTGCATCGCCTATTGCTTGGCGTATCGCTTCGGCATTTGTGGCGGGAACAAATACGACGACTTTATACATTTCTACAGTATACAAAAAAAGAGTACGGACGCACCGTTTACTTCTCTTCAAGTATTTCCAAGATCCGCCCGAGCTTCTCGTCCTCTATGCGCGCGAGGCGTACCTGTAACTCTTCTATTTCACTCTTAGCTTGAAGATCGGTTCTGTAGTCTGCTTCAGCCTGGTGTCGATCGCGCATTGCTTGCCTGTTCTGCGCCATCATGATGAGTGTCGACAGCATAATGGCCTCAAGACTCACTATCATCGTGAGAAGCCCGTAGGGAAACGGTTCAATGGGAAGTAGTATCCATACGCCAAAAAAGACGATGTGGATGTATACAAAAATCCAAGAACCGACGAAAGATGCTATTTTATCGGCGACTGCATCCCCCGCCGAGCGTGCCTCCTCATAGGCATTATGCCACGTCTTCCCGTTCATACCCGCACACTAAGTTTGCCTTCGCTCATTAATGTTGTTATTTTGCCCCTTTTCATATCATCGATATTTTGCCTCATTTATATGATTTCGCTAATACATTTTCGCACAGAATTAAGGCAAACTTAGTGTGCGGGCATACGGTCAGTATACCCCCACACTAATCATGACGTAATTGTTCTGTGAAGCCGTGTACTATGTAATGTGAGCATACTTCATACAATCAACGTGACGTCTCCTTATGCTCTAGGAGGATAATGCTTCGCCACGCCATGATTAGTGTCGGGGTGTACCCCTTTCTCCTATACCCCTTTCGTCAATTTCAAAAGCTCTTTGTGTAAACGTGGATTTGCGGCGACCATTTCAAGCGTGCCGAATTTCCACGGCTTCCCTTTCGTATCCGTCACTTTGCAGCCGGCCTCTTTCAATATGAGCGAGACGGGGGCAAAATCATGCGTTTGCCCCAAAAGCCCAATCATCCAATCGCGACGTCCACAGGCGACATAGCAAGCGTTGACGGCCATGCTTCCGAGGGGGCCCATGACGATTCTTTTCTGCTTAGCTTCCGACAAGAGGGCTCTAAAGAACCGCAGCGACCTCCCGCGCAAACTCATTGGCCCGACGCCCACGCTGTCGTTTAGTCCGGGCACGCGCGAACAGTGTATCTTCTTGCCATTGAGGAAAGCCCCTTTGCCCGACGTAGCGAAAAACATCTCATCAAAAACGGGTAGGTAGACGGCCGAGAGAACGACCTTTCTTCTTCGGGTCAGACAAACCATGATACCGAACATCGGAACTCCAAGAGAGAAGTTCAGCGTACCGTCAATGGGATCGATGACCCACACGTATTCTGCATCGATTTTATACGAACCGCTTTCCTCGGAGATTATCCCGTGTTCGGGATACCGTTTTTTTATGCGCGAGGTTATGAGCTTATCAGAAAGGAGATCTGCTTTTGTAACGGCATCACTCCGATGCGCAGATTTGGAGTAATGGAGACCGTCTTTGCCGAAGCGCTTGAGGACGGCGGCTCCCGCCTCTCTAGTGACTTGTTGGATGAATCTTTCCATGCCGCATTCTACACAAAATCACCAAAAAGAGAAGCGAGAGGCACTTTTTCCTCTTTCCAACATCAGGCGAGGCGCGCTGTTCCTGTGGAATCTGTGCAGACGCGCGAGCATGGTCGGCGCGAAGTGCCGTCGCGCGTCGAACCTAAGGTCAAACTTCGCTGGAAGTTTGACCGGGTTCCACAGGGACAGCGCTCCGAGCGAAATTCGTTGAGGCATGTGTTTGTCCCGTCTGCCCCTGCGGGACAGGGCCCAGCTATGGCGAGCGCGACTGCGCGAGCCTTTTTCTCTCCAACCTAACCACGCAGAAACTCGCACGGCAGTGTTTTGCGCGGTGTCTCGCAGGCCGACGGGCCGAGAGGCAGCGCTGCGCCAACAGGCGGGAGACAGCGACCGCGCAAAACACTGGCGAAGAGTTTCAAATCTACCGCATTTCCTCTGCCTTCTCCCTCAAATACACCATGAATTGATTCGAGAAATTGAGGAGGCGCTTGA
>CAYIJQ010000060.1:2031-3861 GCA_964363795.1 uncultured Candidatus Saccharibacteria bacterium | reverse complement strand
GTGAAGCTCGAACGCTCGGGTGCGAATTTTCGTGCGCGTTGCCCATTCCATTCAGAACGCAGCCCATCATTCTTCGTTTCGCCCGAGCGCGGCACATTTCATTGCTTCGGGTGCAATGTTGGGGGTGACATTTTCTCGTTCGTGGAAATGATTGAGGGGTTGGATTTCAAAGGAGCTTTGAAGGTGCTCGCGGAAAAGGCGGGCGTGCCCCTCGTCTACGCGCGCGGAGGAGGGAAAGAAGAAAAAAACGAGCGAGACCGATTGTTTGAATTGCTTGAAACAGCGACCATTTTTTACTCCTCGCATTTAAGTGACAAAGCGAAAAAATATTTGAAAGAGCGCGGTTTGAACGACGAGACGATAAAAATATTCCGCCTCGGCTTTGCGGGAGATGCGTGGAGCGAAGTGTCAGAGTATTTGCGCGGTAAGTCCGCCGGAGGCGGATCCTCCTCTGGAGGAAAATTCACGGATAAGGAGATAGTTGACGCAGGACTCGCAAAAAAAGGAGACCGAGGGCTCATAGATAAATTCCGAAATCGAATCATGTTTCCCATAAGCGACTCGGCTGGGCGCATCGTCGGATTTTCGGGCCGCATCTTCCCCAGTACCACAAGCCCTTCTGGCTTGGCTACGGGGCAGGCGGCGAGAAAAGAGAGCGAATTTGAGCCACCTAAGTACTTGAATTCCCCTGAGACGCCGCTTTTCAGGAAATCGCGCATTCTCTATGGATTCGACAAGGCAAAGCAGGCGATGCGCAAGCATAGTTGTGCTGTTCTCGTGGAAGGGCAGATGGATTTATTGGCTTCAAATCAGGCTGGATGGGCGAATACGGTCGCCGTGTCCGGCACAGCATTTACTCCCGAGCACGGTGCACTCATCCGTCGGATGACGGACAATCTCGTGATAGCGCTCGACCCGGACGAGGCGGGGTTTAAGGCGGCCGCACGCGCGGCGCGTGCGGCCCTCCAAGGCGGCTTGAACGTGAAGGTCGCGCGGCTTCCTATCGGCCTTGATCCTGCGGATTTAATACAGAAAGAGGGAAAAGATGCGTGGAGCACTGCCATCCGCGAATCGAAAGACATCATTACGTTCCTTCTCGACGTGCTAGAAGCTAGCGCAAAAGGAAAAGACAATTTCAGACGCTCGGTAGAGTCCGTCGTCTTGCCGTTTCTTTCAGATGTCGCAAGTCCCATCGCACGCGAGAGCTATGTGCGCGAAATTGCGAATCGCTTGAACGTTTCTGAGGGTGCAGTGTCAGAGGCGCTCGCAAAGGTCCCCACCGTTCCCCAGGAAGCAAGTACCTCGAATGCACCGGGAGCGACTTCAGAGAAAAAGAATTTCGATAGAATGCAGCAAGCATTCTCAATATTGCTCTGGCAGGAATCTCTCAAGAAACCCGCGATTGACCTTAAAGCGTACAAGCGGGAATTTAGTGAAGCTATCGGCGAAGAGGCGCTTGCTGTGCTGCGTGAACTGCCGAATAATGAAAAAGAACAGATGCGCTTTCGTGCCGAAAGCATGTATGGGGCGAGTACGACTCTCCCGCGAGAGATAGAAGCGCTTCTACCTGTGCTCTTGCGCGAGAGGCTCTCGGCAGAGCTCGTCATCGCTACGGCCGCTCTTAAAGAGGCGGAAATGAGGGGAAATGACAAAGAGGTGGGTGTGCATATCTCTGTGGTTAAACTGTTGACAACGCGCATTGCGCAACTCCACGCGTCAGTGTAAAGTAAGCGACTTCGCTTTTTGGCGTATTTCTTAGGGAATCGTATGGGAAAGTGAGGTTTTTTCATATAGAAACCAGCGCTCCTCAAGGAGTGGATTACGTATGGC
>CAYIJQ010000060.1:0-1931 GCA_964363795.1 uncultured Candidatus Saccharibacteria bacterium | reverse complement strand
CGGAAAAGCAAAGTCCGCGCAAAGAAACATGTTCGCGTAGAAAAGAAAGGTAAACAGCCGGCACGCGCGCGTTCCATGCGTGCTCCAGAGGGGAGAGGAAAACAGCATGTAAAAGTCGAAGCGTTGATAACACTCGGTCGTGAGCGCGGGTACATCACGTACGACGAGATCTTGCGTGAGTTCCCGACCATCGAGGACAATGTTTTCTTGCTTGAAGAAATGTACGAGCGATTCGGTGCCGCAGGCATTGATGTCTTGGAAGGTGGCGGCATGCTTGAGGATTCTTCCGCAGATACAGTGCTCGAGAAAAAGAAATTACAACATCGTCGCGCGGATGCGGGATTCGATTCCGTGCAAATGTACTTGCGCGAAATAGGCCAGTATTCGCTCTTGAACGGCAATCAGGAAAAAGAATTGGCGAAGCGCATTTTACTGGAGGATGATGAAGCGCGTGGCATTCTCGCTCGTTCGAACCTCCGCCTCGTCGTTTCCATCGCGAAAAAGTATGTGAATCGCAGTCCCGACCTCCCACTTCTCGACCTCATTCAGGAAGGGAACCTCGGACTTTTCAAGGCCGTAGATAAATTTGATTACACGAAGGGTTACAAATTCTCGACGTACGCGACGTGGTGGATCCGTCAGGCCATCACCCGCGCTTTGGCAGACCAGTCGCGTACTATCCGTATTCCTGTGCACATGGTGGAAACCATCGCGAAGTACAAGCAAAAAGTTAGGGAATTAAGCCAACATTTGGGCCGCGACCCTCTTCCGGAGGAAATTGCCGCGGAAATGGGTATTGAGGTGGAGAAGATTTACACCATCCAGAAAATCAATCAGGACACCGTGTCGTTGGAATCGCCGGTGGGCGAAGATGACGACGAGCGCTCGACACTCGGTAGCTTCATTGCAGACGACACCATTGCAAGTCCCGACCAGGATGCATCGCGCAGGATTTTGGGAGAACAGATGACGGCCATCTTGGATGAGCTTTCTCCCAAGGAACGTAAGATTTTGGAAATGCGCAACGGCCTTACCGACGAAGGTATCTGCTTCACACTTGAAGAAGTGGGAAGGGAATTCGGCGTCACCCGCGAACGCATCCGTCAGATCGAAGCCAAAGCATTGGAACGCATCCGTTTCCACGAGAGGGCAAAACAGCTGCGGAGCTACTAACGACCACGGGCCACGAAAGGGGCCCATGTTAGTATTGCGGCATGAGTTTTGAGAGCGGAGGAGGAGACAAGGGGAATGAGACGGAACCGATAGAGCGCATTACCTTCGCCGCTATCAGGTATAAGGGAGAGATATTTACTGGGCCCGTGCACAGCGCTGCATGGGTACTGATGACAGAAAAGTACCCTAAAGCGGTTATCACAGATGAGCGCGAGGACGGTTTTATGACAAGTACTGGGAGATTCGTGAAAAGGGAAGAAGCTCTCGATATCGCCGATAAAGCAGGGCAGTTAGAGCATGAAAGAATCCATTCGCTCGGCGGACTTCTTTCGGAGGATCTCAAAGACGAAGAAGATAAGTAAGCGCTTCCACGAACGCGCGAAGCAGTTGTGAAGCTACTAAAAGTTTGTTCGAAATAGCGCGGGCGGACACTTGTCTGTGTCCGCCCGTCATTCGCGTCGCGTAGTAGCTAGTACTTCCAGCGTAAGCCCCGTGCTTTGTTGTCCGCGTTGAGGTAGGACATGATGAGTGTTGACGCGATAATAGCGGCTGCCAAGTCGACGCCAACGGCCGCGAGCACCATCCATTCATTGCCAGGCTTTCCGGCTAAGTAGAGTAACGCTACTGTGCCGAAGACGGTAGCCACGAAAAGAACAATGCACGCCACAATTTTCAGTCTTTGCCTTGTCATGAGAAGGCTCCTCTTGAAAGTGGTCTTGGAAATCCTATACCCCCGCCTCGGGTTTGTCCAAATCGTT
>CAYIJQ010000059.1:1323-3911 GCA_964363795.1 uncultured Candidatus Saccharibacteria bacterium | reverse complement strand
GGCGGCATATCGAAAATTCAAGATCCGCGACGCTACGAATAATGACGTTGCTGCATTAAAAGAAGTTATTTCGCGACGGTTAAACCACTCGGAATGGCCTCTGCCACGCGTATTTGTGGTGGACGGCGGCAAAGCGCAGTTACGCGCGGCCGAACGTGTGCTGGAAGAGGCGGGGCTCATGATCCCCGTTGTCGGTGTTGTCAAGAACGAATTTCACAAGCCGAAAGGGCTCATCGGAGACGCGCGCGCGATACAGGCGTACGAGAAAGATATCTTATTAGCAAATAACGAAGCCCACAGGTTCGGTATCGCATATCACCGTGATCGTCGGCAGAAAGCAATGATATAATCTTCTCATGACTCGCACGAGTGTGGGGATCTTGCGTGGAGGGACATCAAGCGAATACAGTCTCTCGCTCAAAACGGGTGCTACGATGCTCTCGGCGCTCCCTGAAGAAAAGTATGACGTTCGCGACATTCTCATAGATAGGAGTGGTATATGGCACATGCGCGGTATTCCCACCGATCCTGCACGGGTACTCTCGCAAATAGATGTAGTTTTGAATGCCCTTCACGGTGGCATTGGGGAAGATGGTACTGTGCAAAGGGTACTCGAGCGTTTTGGGATTCCTTATGCCGGTTCAAGGCCGTTCCCATCAGCTGTTTCTCTTAATAAAATACGAGCGCGCGAGTTGTTCCAGAAAGCAGGCATTACAATACCGCGAGGTGTGGCGTTCACACTTGAGAATGAGATGGATACGCGTGAAATGGCGGACGCCGTGTTTAGGCAGTTCAGCCCACCGTATCTTGTGAAGCCGCCTTCCGAAGGGGCGGGGAGCGGGATAGTGTATGTAGCGACTATCATCGAGTTGCCTGACGCAATTGGAGACATATTAGACGCGTACGGAGCGGCTCTTATCGAAGAGTATCTTTTGGGTGATGAAGTAACCGTTGGTATCGTAGAGGACTTTCGCGGAGAGGAATTGTATGCCTTGCCGCCTGCGCATATTGAGATACCTGAAGGGTATACACATCTTACACTCGACCATCACGAAGGGGGTCACATTCGGCACATCACACCGAGCAGATTTTCGCACTCGGAAAAAGGAGCGCTTGAAGCAATTGCTCGCGCCGCACACAAGGCACTCCGACTTTCGCATTTCTCACGAGCAGACATTATCGTCACACGCCGCGGTCCAAATCTTTTGGAAGTGAATGCGATCCCGGGTCTCTACCAAGGCGCTGCATTTCCGCCGATGCTTGAATCCGTCGGCTCTTCAACACGAGAATTTCTCGAGCATGCGATTGCATTAGCGCGCCGGTGATTTAGTCTTTCAGTTTGCCTCAAGAAGCTAGAAGCTATAAGCTAGAAGCTGTCGCAGGGCCAGTAGTTCAGTGGTAGAACGTCTCATTTGCAATGAGAAGGTCGGGGGTTCGATTCCTCTCTGGTCCACACAATAGGAAAGCTAAATTTGTTTTGCACAAGACGTGTGTATAAATTATTTTTTTAGGGAATTTTCAGCGTATACTACGCAGATGAGGAACAGGATCCTACGCTCTGTTTTAATTTCTCTTGAATGGCGCGTTATAGCCTACATCATTACGAATCTCTTCTTTTGGGTAACAACAAGACATTTCTGGACTGCAGCAGGATTGGCACTCTTACTGCAGATAATTTTATTCTTTGCCCATCTCATTTGGTATTTCTTGCGGCTTGAACTCCATATATCGGTGTCTCCGTATGTTACAAAAAAAATGCTCCCCTGGTGGTAAAGTAATCCTCCGATATAGAGCGAGCTTTTCATCAGAAAACCGGGAAATGCACATTTAACGCTGTTCTGGTAAGCTATAGCAATGGTAAAGACCGTTAAAGCGCTCACCTTTGACTCCAAAGGGGATGGTTGGGAAAAAAGCCGCGGATTTGTCATGCGGGAGGTTTCAATGCCGATTTTAGATGAAAAGAAGAACCCCGAGGACGCGCTCTCCGTAATTCTCAAGATGCGATATGCGGGTGTGTGTGGTTCGGACCGCGGGTTGTGGTATCGGAAAGCATTCAAAGATATGGTCCTCGGCTCATTGGAAAAAGAAGAGAAAACTTTGCGGGTTACCGGCCACGAATTCTTAGGTGAGGTCGTTGAGGTGGGTTCAATGGTTTCGCGTCTGTACCACGACCCTGACGAAAAGAATCCGGTGAAGATAGAGAGGGGCAGTCTCGTTTCAGGTGATTCGCATGTTACCTGTGGCCGATGCTACCAGTGCAGGATCGGTGAAGAGCACGTGTGTATCAACGAAGCTATCCTAGGAATTTCAACAGATGGCATTTTTGCGGAGTATGTAAAAGTTCCAGCTAAAAATCTCTGGGCTGTAGATGAGCGCAGAGTACGGCCGGAAATTGCCGCTATCTACGACCCCTTCGGTAACGCCGTGCACGCAACAACAATTGTAGATTTCCGCGGTCAACGCGTCGCAGTATTCGGAGCCGGAGCCATTGGTATGTTCGCTATCCTTCTTCTTCGCCGTTTCGGTGCTGCGAAAATCATCGCTGTAGACGTCAATGAGGCTAACCTCAAGATAGCGAAAGAGCTCGG
>CAYIJQ010000059.1:0-1223 GCA_964363795.1 uncultured Candidatus Saccharibacteria bacterium | reverse complement strand
GGAAAAGAACATGAATGGGAGGCGGATGCGGAAGCCATAGAACGCATCATGGAGTTGACGTATGGGAAGGGTGTCGATATCTCTATGGAAATGGCCGGAGCACCAGCGTCCTTCAATAACTGTATACAGGCGACACGCCGCGGCGGGCACGTTATCGCTTTCGGCATTAAAGACGGCGATATGACCATTCCCAATTTCTCACGGATGATAGTTGTTCGCGGGCTGACCATCCATGGCATTATTGGCCGTCGCATTTTTGGCACATGGCAAATAGCGCAGCGAATGCTTTCCGACAAAACGAACGGTATCCAGGATGCCATCTGGAACATAATTCTAAAAGGTGGAAAAGGAACCATTCTCGATTTCAATAAGTTCACGCCGGAGAGTTTTGAGAAAGCGATGGATGAGCACCCGAAGATAGTGTTCAAGATCAACGGTTAGTTATGTACGGCAAACTAAAATCTATTCTTGAGACGGAACTCGTAGCGGCGAAGGAAAACGGCACATACAAAGAAGAACGGATATTGGAATCTCCGCAGGGAAGGGAAATAACAGTCAGTGGGAAAAAACTCTTAAATTTCTGCGCAAATAATTATCTTGGATTCTCCGGTACCGAACTCATGGAAAAAGCCTCCGAGGAAGCGGTAAAGAAATGGGGTTATGGGCTTGCCTCAGTACGGTTTATCTGCGGGACACAGACCATTCACAAAGACTTGGAGCGTGCGGTCGCAGAGCTCATTGGTTCGGAGGATGCCGTTCTATACTCTTCGTGCTTTATGGCAAATGTCGGGCTTTTCCAGACATTTTTCGGCGAACAGGACGCCATCATCAGCGATGAGCTTAATCACGCGAGCGTCATAGATGCCATCCGGCTTACGAAGTCGGAACGGCTGGTCTTCAAGCACATGGACATGGCTGATTTGGAGGAAAAACTAAAAGCGACGCAAGGGAAGAGACTCCGTGTCATCGCGACAGATGGCGTTTTCAGCATGGATGGCGATATTGCACCGCTCAAACAAATTTGCGACTTAGCTGACAAATACGAGGCACTCGTCATGGTAGACGATGCGCACGCGGTCGGCGTTATGGGGAAAAGTGGCGGTGGTACGCCGGAAGAGTGCGGTGTAGCAAATCGCGTAGATTTTGTGACGGGCACGTTTGGGAAGGCATTGGGAGGCGCAGGAGGTGCGTTCACAGCGACGCGTAAAGAAGCTGCCGAGTAT
>CAYIJQ010000058.1:0-3945 GCA_964363795.1 uncultured Candidatus Saccharibacteria bacterium | reverse complement strand
AAGTTCCTGAGGAGATGCAGAATTCGCGAGCAGAATTAGCGCTACGCCAATGATGCCAGCGGCACCTATGTACGAAAGAATAGTTTTTATATACAGGAGCATGCTAACGTACGCCGAATATACGCTGTAATCTGTCATTGTTCAAGGTTTTCGTAGGCGGCGATTCAGTGTATGCTTTTCGTCGAGAGCGGGATTAGCCCCGACGCGCGAAGCGGTCGGGGTCCCGACCCTAAGGCGTCGGGATTGGGATTGGGTAGTTAGTAGTTTGTTAAGGAAGCGGGATTAGTTTAGTGGTAAAACGACAGTTTTCCAAACTGTAGTTGGGAGTTCGATTCTCCCATCCCGCACCGAAAAACAAAACCCCGCCATTGGCGGGTTTTGTTTCGAACTACTTTTGGGCTACGACTTCACCGCGTCCTTTAAGGTTTTTGAGGCACGGAATTTCGGTACTCTCATTGCTTTAATCTCTATTGTAGCTCCCGTGCGTGGATTACGCCCCATGCGTCCTGCACGTGTCTTCGCTTCGAAGATGCCGAGACCAGCGACGGACACCTCCTCGCCTTTTTTGAGGGTACTCGTGATCGTGGCGATTATTGCCTCGACAGCGCGCTCCGCGTCAGCCTTGGTGCAATTGATCGTTCCCGCCACTTTTTCGACTAAATCCATCTTATTTGCCATAGTGTATGCGCTTAAAATACTAATACTTACCAATACGTTCGACCTAGACTGGGAACCATTTTGAGCCGTATTTTAGGGGTGTCAACCCAAAAGCAGAGTTTCGGCCCGGATATGCCTACAAGTCAACTATGTGTTCTTTTCAGGTTCTCAAGTTCTTAGGCCAACCTTAAAGCTTTAGCGAGCATATTCAATGACCCGGGTTTCCCGTATCACTGATACTTTTATTTCACCAGGATACTGGAGTTCTTTTTCGATCTTGTCGGCGATATCCCGTGCGAGTTTTCGCGCCTCGAGATCCGTGATCGCCTCCGGCTTGACTATAACGCGGATCTCACGGCCAGCGGCTATAGCGTAGCTTTTCTCGACGCCGGGCTCGCTATTTGCGAGTGCCTCAAGCTCCTCGAGGCGTTTAATGTAATTCTCGACAGAATCGCGTCGTGCTCCGGGTCGGCCGCCGGAGATAGCATCCGCAACCTGCACAATCATGGATTCCGGCGTCTCATACGGGTACTCCTCATGATGAGCCTGCATCGCTTTAATAATGGCCTCATCGACGCCGAATTTTTGAAGGATTCTCCGCCCGATCTCAACGTGCGTGCCGGGTACTTCATGGTCCACGGCCTTCCCAATATCGTGGAAAAGGGCGCCAGCACGGGCGACAGCTGCATCAGCCCCCAGTTCCTCCGCGAGCATGCCAGCAAGGTGCGCTACCTCGACGGAGTGGTCCAAGACGTTCTGACCATAGCTCGTGCGGAAGTAGAGCCGCCCGAGAATCATAAGTAACTTAGGGTCTAGGTTTGGAACGCGGGCTTCGTACGCAGCCTCCGCGCCTTTTTTCTTGATAATCGTATTGATTTCGGCTTCGGCCTTCTGCACGGCCTCTTCGATCTTTGCGGGTTGTATACGACCGTCAAGTATCAGGTTCTCGAGTGCGATACGAGCGATTTGGCGACGCATCGGGTCGTACGAGGAAAGGGTAATAGTGCCCGGGGTGTCGTCGACAATGACGTCTACTCCTGTTGCACGTTCAAATGCGCGTATATTACGTCCCTCTTTCCCGATAATTTTGCCCTTTATTTCATCACTTGGCAGAGAGATAGTCGTTGCAAGAACATCGGAGACGACGGAATTCCCGAGGCGGTGAACGGCGGTCGTGAGGATTTCCTGTGCTCGTTTTTCGAGGCGTTCATTGCCAGAGATATCAAGTTTGCGCATGCGACTCTCGATATCTTGTTCATACTGCTTCTCGATAGACTTCAAGAGTTCATCCTTGGCTTCGACTGCGGAAAGGTTAGCTACCTTTTCGAGTTTTTCCTGCTGTTCGCGAACGAGCTCCTCAGCTTTTTGCTTCGTCGTTTGTACGTCCTCCTGTTTTCTCGAGAGAGATTCAGCTTCGGAATCGAGATTCACCTGGCGATTGTCCAGAAGCTCTTCTTTGCGAACGAGACGCTCTTCAGTTCCTTTCAATTCGCGTTCGCGCTCTTTGTGTTCGGTCGACAGTTCTTCGGACTTTTCTTTTGCTTTCCGTTCGGCCTCTTCAATAATGTGTTTTGATTTCTCTTCAGCATCCATTCGCATTTGGCGGATTTCGAGTTCCATCGAACCACGCTTTCCCAAACTAATGATCCAACGAAGAAAATATCCGAATGCGATACCGGAAAGACCCGCGAGGGCGAGTAGAAGCAAAATTATTTGCAATGACATACGCGTGGATTTCCACGCGCGAGATTACGTACGCGAAAACACGGCTGTGTTATTCAGTTCCTTGGTAAGAAAGAGGCTCGCGTTCATAGATCTCTGCGCAGTGGAAGATATAAATTTCATAAATACTAATCTGGTGTAGGAACAGCATATCACCGAATTAGCCGATTGGAAATAGCTTGTAGCCTATCGCAAATAAACTCCTGTAATGAGCCATATTTTTGCTACTCGCTACCAAGTTGCAGGCGACACGCTACGTTAACACCTTGTCAATAACCCCGTATTTTACCGCTTCCGCGGCATCCATAAAGAAATCGCGGTCGACATCTTCGGCGATCTTCTCTATCTTTTGGCCCGTATTTTTAGCTAGGATCCTGTTCAGGCGTTCGCGGAGTTTCAATATTTGTTTTGCCGTTATCTCGATATCGGAAGCCATACCTTCGGCCCCGCCGGAGGGTTGGTGAATCATAATTTCGGCATTTGGCAGGGCGAATCGTTTCCCTTTTTCGCCGGCCGATAGAAGTATGGCGCCCATTGAAGCTGCCATGCCGACGCAAACCGTCGAAACGTTAGGCTGGATGTGGTTCATGGTATCCAGAATGGCGAGGCCTGCCGAGACATGCCCACCTGGTGAATTAATGTAGAAAGAAACATCTTTCTTAGGGTCTTCAGATTGCAAAAATAGGAGTTGGGCGATGACGAGGTTCGCGACGTCAGAGTCAATATGGCCGCCAAGGAAGACGATACGCTCTTTGAGGAGGCGCGAGTAGATGTCGTACGCACGTTCGCCCATGGAAGTTTTCTCCACGACCATCGGCACGAGCATTTGAGACGTTGGAGTGCTCATATAGTAGTCACAAGTGTAGCAGATTTTTTTTCTCTCGCAATAAGAGCTGAGTGTAAGGTTATACACGCGTATCAATTGCCGACGGTAATATGCGCGCTACGATTGAAAAGTTATGGACGAACTCTCGATTTTCCTTGCACAGTTACTTGGCCTCTACTTTATTTTTGCGGGCATCATCTTCATGGTACGCAGGAAGTCTCTAATACCTGCAGTGGCCGAATTTGGGCATAATCAAGCGCTCGTTCTCACGCTGGCCCTGGTTGAGCTCGTCGCAGGGTTAGCAATCGTAATCGCACATCCTATCCTTGCGCCCGACTGGCGGGGGGTCATAACACTCTTCGGTTGGTGGATGATGGTTGAAAGCGTTATCTATCTTTTCCTGCCCTTTGCGGGCATGCGAAAGCTCGTCAGAATGTTTAATCATTCTCGCTGGTACATCACCGGCGGCTTTGTCTCCCTTGTACTAGGCCTGTATCTTGCAGGAGCAGGTTTCGGATATTTCTAGCTTCTGTTTGATATCACTTCCGCTTCGAAGTCATATTCCCTCGGAACCCGGATTTTCCTGCTGGAAAATCCTTAATCCTTAATCCTCGGCCTATATAGGCCTGCGGGGATTCCTCGGAAACACGACTTCGCCGCTACAGTGTTTCCAAGAACGTGAGTACCGCTTCGTTTCGCAGGGCGTGGGAGAGGTTGGCACGGAGGGTTTCTGGGGGAGC
>CAYIJQ010000057.1:0-3993 GCA_964363795.1 uncultured Candidatus Saccharibacteria bacterium | reverse complement strand
GCGGGATATACATCGGTGAATCCTACGACCTCGCCGCCCGCAAGCTTAACGATGAGTTCTGCTGCGGCGCGCATGCCGTATGCTGCATACTCTGGCGAAAGCACTTGCTGGAAACGTTCCGAGGCGTCAGTGCGCAGTTTAAGAGAGGTCGCAGTTCGCCGCACCGAAACACCATCAAAATTTGCTGATTCTATAATAATATCCATCGTCCCAAAATCAACACCGGATGGTTTTCCTCCTTTCACCCCCGCGATACCGATAACTGTATCCGTGTTCGAATCGGTAATGACGAGATTGTTCACATCAAGCGCATACTCTTTATCGTCAAGAGCAACCATACGTTCTCCCTTGTTGGCACTTCGCACTTGAATCTTGAATCCTGAATCTTGCTTCTTGAGTTTCGATGCATCAAACGCGTGCAGAGGCTGACCTAGATCGAACATTACGTAATTCGTCGCGTCGACTATGTTATTGATGGATTTTTGCCCGATCGCTTCTAAGCGTTCGCGGAGCCAACTCGGCGAGGGTCCAACTTTTACGCCGCGAATGTACCCCGTGATGTATCGGTGGCATAATTCAGGATTTTCTATAGATACGGAAACTGCGTCCGTAGTTGGCTTTAATTTAACTGCTTCGCGAAGTGGGTCGCGCTTCAGAGGAGTATTGAGTATGGCCGATAACTCTTTCGCGATGCCGCGATGCGAAACACAGTCGTGGCCGCGATTTGGTGTAACCTTTACATCAAAAATGTCATCATCTCCTACTCTCTTTACCGACTCAATCTCGAACGCATGAAAAGTAAGCGCTTGGGCTATTCCCTCCGCACTTGGTAATACTGAATCAACCCCGACGCTTTGGTCGGGGTCCCGACCTGGCGAAGTCTGCGTCGGGAAAAATTTCTGTAGCCAATGGCGCGATACTAACATAATTTAAAACTGATCAATGAACCGTAGGTCAGCCGAGTGCATGAGACGGATGTCATCTATTCCCCAGCGTACGATAGCGAGTCGGTCGAGCCCCATACCGAAGGCGAATCCGCGATATTTTTCGGCATCCACTCCAGCGTTCTTAAGCACATTCGGATGTACCATTCCCGCGCCCATCATTTCTATCCATTTGCCTCGTAATTTCTCAGGAACATTCTCCCCGACAACGCGCATATCTACTTCGACAGATGGCTCTGTAAAAGGGAAAAAACTCGGTCGGAAACGAATTTCCACTGAGACACCTTTTCCGCCAGAGGCGGATCCGCCTTTGGCGGAGAAAAGCTCTTTGAAAAATCGCGCGAGTGTTCCCTTCAGGTTCGCGAGCGTTACATCTTCTCCAATGGCAAGCCCTTCTACTTGATAGAATTCCGCCTCGTGCGTCATGTCTGTGGCCTCGTTGCGGAACACTTTTCCCGGAACGATGACGCGGTATGGGGGTAAGATACTCGCCTTCATCTGCGTCTCCATATAGCGCACCTGTACAGGAGAAGTGTGCGTACGCAGTACGTAGCCCTCTTTCCCCTTGATGAAAAAGGTGTCCTGCATGTCGCGAGCAGGATGATCTTTCGGAACATTCAGTGCATCGAAGTTGTACCATTCGTCCTCCAAAAGTGGTCCTTCCTCGAATGCAAAACCCATTCCGTAGAAGATCTGATTCGCCTCGCGAATGAGGGAGGAAATGGGGTGAATATGCCCGGTAGGACAATTTGGCATTGCCTTGGATGTAATTTCTCGCATTAATTTCGACATAACCACTAATCATTTAGAAATGGCAACGCGCAAACTCAAAGAACCTGCGGCAGAAATTATGTCAAATTGTACTGACCGGGTGTGGCCACGTTCCATTGGATTAGTATAGCGTATCCATCATTGGATATTAACGCGGATTCCTGGTACAATCCGAGCCTTAATATGGTCGCGGCAGAAGCGGTTGTTACACATATTTTTCTTTTCCTCGCGTTCTACTTCGAGGTGTTTTTGCTTGTTTCGTTCTTGGAACGGAAACTCTTTGTAAAACGCGCTCTCGTAATTCCTACTCCTTTAAATGCTGACGCATATCCGCGAGTCTGCATCGTGGTGCCGTGTTTTAACGAGGAACGTACGATCGCACATTCTCTTGAATCCCTTCTCGCCCTTTCGTATCCAAAAGAAAAACTGGAAATTGCTGTTGTTGACGACGGTTCGACGGACAAGACGTACGAAGTGGCCCTGCGCTACGCGCACGACTCGCGCGTAAACGTGTTCAGAAAAGAACAGGGCGGCAAACACACAGCGCTCAATATGGTGTTGTCCCACACGAGTGCCGAGCTTATTGGATGTCTTGATGCGGACTCTACCGTAGATTCAAGAGCCCTTCTACGCATCGTTGCCGCATTTAAAAACCCACGTATAGCGGCCGTGACGCCCGGAATTCACGTCCGAAATCCTCGCACTATCTTGCAACATCTTCAGCGCGTTGAATATCTCCTCGGCATATTTAATCGGTACGCATCCGCAGGATTGGGTTCCATTTACATTGCACCCGGACCATTCTCTATTTTTCGCGCTTCAACCATCCGCGAAGTAGGAGGCTGGCGCCATGGCCACTCGACTGAAGACATGGAGTTGGGCCTGCGGCTTCAGAATACAGGATGGATCATTGCGAACGACCCGCGCGCAATAGTGCACACGATAACACCAAAGAATCTGAGCGCTCTTATACGACAGCGAGTGCGATGGTCATACGGATTCTTGAGGAATGTCTTGGATTACCGGCACATGATCGGGAGCCCTACATATGGTAATCTCGGGCTTGTTATCTTGCCTGCAGCGCTTCTTTCATTCGGCGCTGCGTTGTTTTTTGCGGTGCTACTCGTGTGGCACTTCGCACAATCTATTGCCGATATTATTTCTCGATTTCTTCTTGTGGGTGCCGAGCCCTTGGCCCCCACGTCTCTTTTCTTTTTCAATACGAGCTTCATGTGGCTTATTGTGTATGCAACGATCGCGCTCACGGTGATACTGATATCACTCGGCTCCTTTCTGTCGACTGGTGAAAGGCGCCTGCCCTATTCCACCCCTCTTTTCCTGGTGTTCTACAGTCTTCTCACACCCATCTGGCTCGGTATCGCTCTTGCGCGCGCCATCTTCAACACAGGCGTCCGTTGGCGATAAAAATCAATATGGAAGAACTAACTGACGTGCGGAAAGCCCGCTGGATGACATACGGCATCGCATTCGCCATTACTGCACTGATCTTCGGCACTGCTTTGTATGTATCAAATTTCTTTAACGACCTGCGAGCGGCAGAAATTCGCACCGCACAGGATAATATTTCAATCGACATCCTTTCCATTGAAACGCAGTTCGATCTTCTTGCAGAGCATTCTTGTCGCGACATTTCGGAAGATTCGGTGCTTTCTACAGAACTCCGCTCCATAGCCGACCGCCTGTCATACCTAGAAAGTCAGACGGGTGTTGATGAAGAAGAGCTCGTGCGTCTCAAGCGCTATTATTCACTGTTGCAGATAAAGGACTTGCTTCTTATGCAGCGAGTCTCTGAAAAGTGCCGTCTCAATCCTGTCTTCATTCTCTATTTCTATTCGAACAAGGGGGATTGCGAGAAATGCGAGGAACAAGGATACGTGCTTACGGCGCTTTCGCGCGACTATCCGCAACTTCGCGTGTACTCATTCGATTACGATCTTCCTCTTTCACCACTTCGTACTCTCATTCAGATCCATGGTGTAGAAAATAATCTTCCGGCTCTTGTCATTAAAGACCATGCTTACTATGGCTTTCATAGTGTAGAAGACATCACAAAGGTGTTACCTGAATTGGCAAAATTAAAAAAGAGGGCGACGAGCACACCCGAAACGAAAAGTCCTTAGAATTTTTGCGGCGCTACCACCCGCACAGACCCCCCGACCCCTTTCTGGTCCGGGAGGCGACTCCTCGTTCATTACATTCACTCGGAGTCTCTATTAAAACACGCTCGAACCTATTTCAGCCAGCACTCAGACTGACT
>CAYIJQ010000056.1:0-4056 GCA_964363795.1 uncultured Candidatus Saccharibacteria bacterium | reverse complement strand
TCGGAATATGGTACGGTTCGCTTTCGCGAAATCTCTCGCGGTTTTGTATTTTTTATATAGTGGGACGGTCACACGATTCACGACTCTGTCGGTGCACTGTGCACTGAGAACAACTGAGACAAGAAATTGGAACTGCGTTTTATACTTGAGTTCACTTTTGGGCGTGGGGTAGGCTCTTTTTAGATACGCCACAACTTTCTGCGCTCGGTCTCGTCGCCCACTAGTCAGCATCGTAAAATCCTAGCATAAGCCTCTCAACACTCGCTATGTATGTTGTTCTGCGATCGCAACAGCCTCTTCTAAGCTATCTTTCGCTTTCCGAGCGTTTTCTAAGAGTAATTTGTTCAAACGATCTGATTTGAGCGCATCCCTTGCAACTTCAACTTCCTCGCTCGCATACTCGATTGCATCAAGCGCAGCAAGCTGAACTTCAGCATCCGCTTCTGTTCTCTGCCTCCTTTTACGTTCGATCACTACCTTGAGACGTTGGGTTCCCATAAATTTGCGCGCGCGGCGGAGTGCTTCATCCAATTCTCTTAAAAAAGAAGGCGACTCCGGAAAGCGTTTGATTTTGCCGCCATTATCTGGTCCTTCAGAACTCATGGGTGTGTCCTACTGCTCGATGATAATCGCGAATGAAACGGAATCCTCATGCTCCGGAAGTCCTGACGGATTATCTTTCTTGAGCACGAGTGTCGCGGGGCCAGAATAGTTCTCTATCGTTATTAGTGCGGAAAATGGCACGAATTCTGTTGTCATCCAATCGCCTTCGGCCTGCGCAGGGGCGGCCCACAGCACGTTGCCATCTTTATCCAAAACGTTTATCGGAAAACTGGCTTCAAAGTACCAGGTACCGCGTGCTTCGCCTTTTATCGTGAACGTTCTCGATACTGTAGAACCGGGAAGCGGCTCAAAAACTTTGACGTTATCTGTTTCGTAAGAACCGATGGGAGAATTATTTCCATCGTTGCTCGGAGAGGGCGTTGCTACAAGAAAAGCACCTGCAACTACGACAAGGACGAGAATAACCAGAGCAATGATGAGTTTTTTATCCATCATCGTTAGTGTAGCACACTCATAATTCGGCTATAACCTTAGCGATTTTAGTGGAATCGTGACGAGCAATGTCAGCCTCTGAGAAAAAGTCCCCCGTGATGATTTTCTTTGCGTATTCAGAAAGTCTTGCATCGCATTGTATGGGATACTTCTTTTCTTTCTCGTACGCGGCAACAAGCTTTGGATCCATCGCGGCTGTATTACAAATGGCATAGTCGAATTTTTCTAAACCACTATACGAAAGGAGTTCATGCGCCATGTCAGATGCGGCAAAACCGTGTGTCTCTCCCCACTTGCTCATGAGGTTCGTAACCATAATCTTCTTCCCACGATTTTCCTTGAGAGCTTCGGACATACCACCCACAAGAAGATTTGGGATGATTGATGTATACGGGTCACCCGGTCCGATAACTACCAGGTCTGCCTCTCGAATGGCTGTAGCGGTTTCCTCGAACAACGCTGCGGGTGGCTCGAGAAATACTTCCTTTATTCGCATTGTTCCATCGTGCTTGGGAATATCGATATTGGTCTCTCCGACTATCTCTTCTCCATTCTCGAGGATGGCATGCAGGTCCGACTTATCAAGAGACACCGGAAATACTCTCCCTTTGATATTCAAGAGTTCCGAGGCCTTTCGTATACCCTCTATCTCACTTCCGTAAATCGAAGAAAGTGCGACCAAAAGTAGATTTCCGAAACTGTGGCCCTTCAATGAATTTCCGTTCTCGAAGCGAAAATTAAAAAGTTCACGAAGAATTTCAGCGCGCTTCCCATCCGAAAGTGCAACAAGGCAACGGCGTATGTCTCCCGGAGGCAATACTCCAAATTCATCCCGAAGCACTCCCGAAGAGCCCCCCGAATCGAACATTGAGACGACTGCTGTTATATCAAGCGGAAATTCCTTGAGACCACGTAAAACCGCGTAGCTCCCCGTCCCACCGCCTATGGTAACAACCTTCTTCATGATAATTGTTTCAAACTGTATACCCTTTCCGATGTAGCAGCAATAAAAAAGCCCGCCGCGCGTAATACCCCGTCCCCTGTGGGGCGGGGATCGACGCGGCGGGACCGGGGCTTTTATTTTGGAATAGGAATCGGCCGCCGCCGATCCGAGTTAATGTGCATCCCCGAAGCAGAGCTTCGGGGTATTGCACGCCAATAAATCTACTAAACATCGAATTTGCGCAGTTCTTCGACTACAGCGGAGAGGGGCAGCCCCACGACATTGTAGAAATCGCCATCTATCCGTCTCGCAAATGATGCTCCACCACCCTGTATTGCGTACCCACCGGCAACCGTTAGGGGCTCTTTCGTACGTACATAGGCGTCTATCTCCTCAGAAGTAAGCTTCCTGAACCACACCTTCGTCTCCACGCTTTTGACGACAGAACGCCCAGTTTTCGTATCAAGAACTGCGAATCCTGTAAGTAAACTATGACGCACGCCAGAAAGCGCCTTTAGTATCTTTCGCGCCTCTCTGACATTTCGAGGCTTCCCAATCACGTTGCCACGAAAAACAGCAACGGTATCTGCGGCAATAATAAGCGCATCTGGATGACGCTGTGCGATAATCTTCGCTTTCTCAAGCGCAAGTTTTTGGACAAGTTCTCTCGGAGGCAATTTTTGAGCAAGATTTTCTTTATGTCCACTTATTTCAACGCGAAGCCGAATACCCGCCCCTTTCAGGAGCTTTCTTCGCCATGGCGAAGCTGAGGCCAAAATGATTTTGCGTATACGTACCTTGCGCATTCCCACGAGCATACCCGGTTAGTACAATTTCGGATAATCTCTGCCGCTGTTTCTCAAGACGTTCTCTTGCATATCACTAACTATGGTCATGGTCAGCATAGTGTCTGATAAATTCGATAAAGGCAATCCGAAATTGTCCTACCGGGCATACTATACGGAGCGGAATCCCGCGAAGCAGATTGCCTACGCCAATTCGACAGGGTATACTCTCTGTACAACTAAATATCGTATCAAGAGTGCGGTGAGAGTTCTGGCTCAATGAACCGCCAGCAACCTATCTGAAAGACAAGGTGCTCCATCCAGCCCGTACGGGAAGATGCTTTTACCAATAATCTCCCTTCGGGGAGATATTTTGTTGAATATCATGCTTCATTTATTGAACAGGTACACGACGGAAAGCGTAACATCGGGACATCCCGACAAAGTGTGCGACCAAATATCGGATGCAATCCTTGACGCCTGCCTCGAACAGGACCCGAAAGCTCGCGTCGCAGTGGAAACATTCGGGAGCCACGGGACCTTGATGATAGGCGGCGAGGTGACGACAAAAGCCCGCATTAACTACAAAAAGATCGCGGAGCGGGTGTATCACGATATCGGATACACGGAGAAACTCAATATCCTCGTACGCGTAGCACAACAATCTCCCGATATCGCTATGGGTGTCGACAAAGAGGGCGCCGGCGACCAGGGCATCATGTACGGCTATGCGACCGATGAGACAAAAGAAATGCTCCCACTCGGTGTGGTCTTGGCGCACGCACTTGCACGGCGCCTCGAAAAATTGCGCAGAGAAAAGAAATTGAAGTGGCTCCGTCCGGACGGAAAGACGCAGGTGACGATAAGCAAAGGAAAAGTCATCACGGCGCTTACCTCGACCCAGCACGCAAAGAACGTCTCGCAGGAAGAGATCCGCGAAGCGCTCATTAAACACCTCTTCACCCCCGTCCTCGGTTCTGTGAAGCATATTGAGATACTCGTTAACCCGACCGGAAAATTTGAGATAGGCGGTTTTACGGCAGACGCAGGTCTCACTGGCCGAAAGATAATGGTGGACACGTACGGAGGGCTCATCCCGCACGGCGGCGGCTGTTTTTCAGGCAAGGATCCGAGCAAAGTGGACCGCTCTGCCGCCTACATGTGCCGCTTCGTCGCGAAGAATCTCGTCGCGAACGGATACGGCAAGAAAGTGCTCGTATCGGTCGCCTACGCGATAGGCCGAGCCGAACCCGTCATGGTGGAAGCATTCAA
>CAYIJQ010000055.1:0-4065 GCA_964363795.1 uncultured Candidatus Saccharibacteria bacterium | reverse complement strand
TCGGATCCCGCGAAACTCATTCTGATAGCTTTTCTTTCCAAATACTTCGCGCGGCGTCATATAGAAATTGCTCACATACGCCACATTCTCGTCTCGGGCGCGTACGCACTGTTTCTTTGCGGGCTTATATTTTTCCAACCGGACTTAGGCTCAGCTGTCATTACGGCATCGATTTGGCTAGGGCTCGTGTTGGTAGCCGGTATATCCTGGAAACATCTCGCGACACTTTTTATTACTGCCGCACTTCTCGCCGGAGGATTATGGCAGTACGGCCTCCATGATTATCAAAAACAACGAATACTCACATTCCTACATCCACTCACTGACATTCAAGGGGCAGGATACAATGCGTATCAATCAACTGTCGCCGTAGGCTCGGGTGAGATATTCGGAAAGGGAATAGGATATGGTACCCAGTCAAAGCTCCAGTTTCTCCCAGAGTACGAAACAGATTTCATATTTGCTGCATACGCAGAAGAATGGGGATTCGTAGGCGTCCTCATTCTTTTCGGTCTTTTTGGAGTTGTCATGGTGCGGATCCTCGGGCTTGCTTTGCATGGGAGCGATAACTTCGATTCTCTTTTTGCGGCCGGGGTAGCAGTATACTTTCTTTCACA
Source organism: uncultured Candidatus Saccharibacteria bacterium (assembly GCA_964363795.1). GTDB lineage: Bacteria > Patescibacteriota > Minisyncoccia > Phycocordibacterales > UBA2100 > UBA10103. The sequence continues at coordinate 3,448 of CAYIJQ010000055.1, read as the reverse complement.
ATTCGTCATTCACGTGGGGATGAACGTTGGTCTTCTCCCCATCACAGGAACGACAATTCCTTTCATGAGTTATGGTGGCTCGCACCTTCTCACGGAGTTCGCTGCGCTCGGTATCTTAATGGGGATGCGGCGGCGCATTCGACCGATTCCCGCTGCGCGCGATGAAACTGAAATAATCGCAGTCGTTTAGCGACCTACCTGCGCAGACTGATACAGAGACATTGTTTCTTCGAGCATGTTCGATAAGGGAAATTGATCAGACTCTTCAGCGTGTGTCCGGGGAAGTGTTGCAAGCTCACTGATGGCATCAGCGAGTGCGTTCTCATCACGCGAAGGTACGAATACAATATGTTTAAATCGTTCTTCAATGAGAGAGTCCACTGCGAAAGTGGTCACGACGGGGAGCCCGGCAGAAATCGCTTCCAAGAGCACATACGGCGTTCCTTCTTTCAAAGAGGGAAGGACGAAAACGTCAAAGCCAGTGAGGTATTGTTCAGCGTCAGTCACAAAACCAGTGAAATAAACTCTATCATTCACACCTTGGTCAACCGCAAACTTTTCCAACCGTGCACGCTCTTCGCCATCGCCCACAATCACATATACGCAATCAATGCCACGGCGCGTAAGTTCCGCGACGGCTCCAATTCCATAGCGTATGCCCTTGTTCGGTGTCAGTTCAGCAATGGTAATAAGTCGTCGCGTATCTACTCCAAGTTTCGGAGGTGCGTAAGAGCCAAATATTTTTGCAAATCCTTCTGAGGGCGGCAATAACTCATTTCGAGTGATACCAAGCGCTATGTGCACAGTCTTGTTTTTAATTCCCCACATGCGAAGCGCGAGTCGCTCATCTGTCGAGGAAACGACGATAACACGATGTGCGAGCAATGCCGTTATCCAGCTGGCGACGTATATAAAAGTGCGCAAGATGATGTTTCTATTTTCTTTGTAGGGCCAGCCGTGAACAGTAAAGATAATGTTTTGCACTTCGCACAATCGTGCCGCAACTGCGCCAAGAGCTGCAGCTTTTGAACTATTGAGATGTACAACATCCGGTTTTTCTTTTTTAATGCATCGTACTATCTCAAAAAAACTCTGAATATCAGAAATAAGGGCAAGATTGCGCCCCAGAGAAGGCAGGTGCTCAGCATGTATTCTTTTTTTCTCAAGCAGATTTGAGAGCCGGCCTTCAGTGCCGTAGGCAACAATAGGTTCATAATCTTCTCTTGGGAGGTTCGTTGAGAGATCATATACGTACCGCTGTGCACCACCCCACGTGGCTTTTGTTATTAGATACAGCACCTTTTTTGTTTTCATGTGCGGGCGATTCGGGGCTTGTTTCATAGCTTATTTAGTGTCATACTACACGATATGACGCTGGTCCCCAAGCGGGAGTACGTCCTCCTACTTTTGGGTGACGTTTCGATATTTGCAGTTGCACTCTGGGCAACGCTTGCGCTTCGTTATCTAGAGATACCGAGCCAAGAACTATTCCTCAGACATCTTACCCCGTTCGCGCTCCTCTTTGTCGTGTGGGTTGCAGTATTTTTTCTCGCAGGTTTGTATGGCAAACACACACGTCTTTTCTATAGTCGCTTACCAGCGACCATTCTCTCGACGTTGATCGTCAATGTCGTTATTGCAGCTCTCTTTTTCTTTTTGATACCGGCATTCGGCCTTGCGCCTAAAACAATCCTAGTCTTATATCTCGTTGCTTCCTTCATACTCATATACCTGTGGCGTATATTGCTTTTCCCACAGCTTCGCCTCCCGCGCAGATTGAAGGGCACACTCATTGCATCAGGTCCTGACGCGCTCGCACTCGCACGGGAAGTAGAGAACGACCCTCGGTACCCGTTCGTATTCAAGCAGGTCATTGATACTTCACGCGCACGTGCACACGAGGTTATACAACAGGCGTGTCGTCTTGCGGCAGAAGATGAAACCGCATTTCTCGTCGTAGACTTTTCTGATAAAGCATTCGCAGCCGCACGCCCCATCATATATGACGCTGCCTTTCATAAGCGACGTTTTGCGATCATTGACGTAGTCGAGTTGTATCAGGAAGTCTTCGATAGAGTACCGCTCTCTTTGGTCCAGTATGAATGGGTTCTTTCAAGCGTGAATGTTACGCATCTATACAGTACATTGAAACGCACAGTCGATATTATCGGCGCCATCGTTATCGGAATTATTACACTCCCGTTATATCCTTTTATCATTCTCGCGATCAAACTTGACGATAGCGGCTCGGTTTTCATTACACAGGAACGCGTGGGGAAATATGAGAAGTTGTTCCGCGTCCATAAATTCCGGAGCATGACCGGGAATGATCAAGGTGACTACGGGGTCGGCGGCAAGACAAAATTGTCGGTTACTCGGGTCGGAAAATGGTTACGAACATCTCGCCTCGATGAGTTCCCACAATTATGGAGCGTGTTAAAGGGAGACCTATCTTTGGTAGGGCCACGACCGGAGTTGCCGGCTCTGACAAGGGAATATAGTGCATGTATTCCATACTATAATGCGCGTCATCTCACGACTCCTGGGCTCACGGGTTGGGCGCAGATAAAGCACGACAGAGATCCACACCATGGTGCAAATATCGCCGAGACCAAAGAAAAACTCTCCTACGACCTCTATTACTTGAGACACCGCTCGCTTTTCTTGGATTTATTTATTATCCTTCAAACTATTCGCATCATGCTAACTGCACGCGGAACCTAGAACATTTTTTCATGACACCGAAAAAATCAGTTGTTACCCCAGTATCACAGCACTTCGCATGGCTTGCGCGGCAGGCGAGAGGCTCAAAAAAAGTATGAGTATGGGAAAAGAAAAGAAAGCAATCGTAACGGGCGGAGCCGGGTTCATTGGAAGTAATCTTGTTGCCGCACTCTGTGAAGCAGGGTGGGAGACGCACATCATAGATAGAGATCCATCCTTTCGCCGTGAGACCCTGCATAAAAAAGCACTCCTTCACGAGCTTGATATTCGCTCGACCGATGCGATACAGTCCGTCATGTCGGGAGCAGATGTAGTATTCCACACAGCGGCAGTTCCGCGCGTTCCATATTCGATAGAGCATCCCGTTGAGACGACCGACGAGAATATCACGGGGACCGTATCGGTTTTGACCGCAGCTGTGCGGGCGAAAGCGCGGCGTGTCGTATATTCAAGCTCGGGCTCTGCCTACGGGGAACAGAAAATATTACCGCTCTCGGAGACCCTCCCGGCTAATCCGGTGAACCCGTATGGTTTGCAAAAGTACGTTGGAGAACTCTTCACGAAGATGTGGTCAGAAGTTTATGGTCTTGAGACTGTCAGCCTCCGATATTTTAATGTATATGGGCCAGGGCTTGACCCGAATGGGCCTTATGCACTTGCGGTAGGAAAATTCCTTATGGCGCGCAAAAACAATGAGCCGATAACGATTTTCGGTGATGGAACG
>CAYIJQ010000054.1:0-4155 GCA_964363795.1 uncultured Candidatus Saccharibacteria bacterium | reverse complement strand
CCCGTTATAAAACAACGTTTTTCAAGGTAATCATATGGCTAAAAAATCTTCGTTTTTCTCAAAACTTATTGGACGTGATGATTCATACGAGGACTACTTCGACGACCCGGGTACGACACGGGCTGTTTTTGAGGGCGAAGGCGGAGAGCGCCATGCTCATATCAACATGCGCGATGAAAATTCCTCGGCGAGCGAGGAGCCTGCAGGAGAGCTCGCCGTGGACGTGTACCAAACGCCTGATGCCATCGTCGTGAAGGCGCTCATCGCAGGTGTGCACCCCAACTCTGTCGATATTTCCCTTACCCGCGAGATGCTCACTATAAGTGGCTCGCGCGAGGATGAGCGCGAGGTAGATGAGGAGCACTATTTCCAGCGAGAACTGTATTGGGGCTCGTTTTCCCGCACGATACTTCTTCCCGAAGAGATCGACGTCGATACGGCCGAAGCGAGCGAACGACACGGCATACTCATGATTCGCCTCCCGAAGATAAATAAGAAACGCCAAACGAAGTTGAAGGTGAAGAGCCGCTAGTCGAAATTCGCGGGCACGCGAACTGAGTTTTCTCCGAAACAATGGAATTTATTACTCAGTTCGACCAAAGCACTCTCGAAGCGCTCTATGCGATGCGAGACCCTCTCCTCGTGCAAATTCTCATTTGGGTGAGCGAGTTCGGCCGAGTGACAACCATAGTCGGCTTGACCGCTATCGCCGTGCTCATTCTCATACTTAAGCGCCATTACGCGTATGCGGCAGGTGTTGCAATAAGTGTTACCACGAGTGGACTCGCAATTATTCTCGCAAAAGGCTTTATCGAACGCGCACGCCCGGATATTGATTATCAGGCATACCTCGAAACGTGGTATTCATTCCCGAGCGCACACGTTGCACTTGCAGCCGCCTTGTACGGGTTTCTCATATACATCACTTGGCACACGATATCGTCACCTCTAAAACGATATGTGATAACAGGCATTGGGACGGTAGTCATTGGCGCGATTGCATTTAGCCGCCTCTACCTCGGCGTGCATTTTCTAAGTGACGTTATTGCCGGGCTCCTTCTCGGAATTCTTTGTGTGTACCTTGGTGCCAAATTTGTGTACTACTCTCGCCGCTCATGAGCATTTTTGATGCGGCAATCCTGGGTCTTATCGAGGGCATCACTGAATTTCTGCCCATCTCTTCAACCGGACACCTCATACTCGCAAGTAAGCTCCTCGACATTCCCCAAACTGAATTCCTTAAGACATTTGAGATAGCCATCCAGCTTGGTGCTATCTTCTCTGTTGTCGTTCTCTACTGGAGGTCGTTCTTGGACATTGAGATTATAAAGCGCCTCATTGTCGCATTCATCCCAACAGGTGTCATTGGGTTTCTTCTATATGGCGTCGTAAAGAGCGTCTTTCTCGGGAGCGAATTCGTAGTTCTCTTTGCGCTTTTTTTCGGCGGTGTTGCTCTCGTTCTCTTTGAGCTTTTTCACAAGGAACCTGAAGACGCTCCTGAAAGCTTAGTTAAAATTTCGTATGTTCAATCCGCCCTAATCGGCGTATTCCAGAGCCTTGCCATCATTCCAGGTGTTTCTCGCTCGGCGGCGACTATCGTCGGAGGACTCCTGCTAGGAATTCGGCGTATTACTATCGTAGAGTTCTCGTTCTTACTTGCGGTACCTACGATGCTCGCGGCAACTGGCTATGATGTACTCCAAAGCGCTTCCCTCTTTTCTTCCGACCAAATCTTGACGCTCACGATAGGCTTCGTTACCTCGTTCGCAGTGGCGATTTTTGCGATATGGTTCCTCCTCGCATACATTAGGGGCCATTCATTCACCTCTTTCGGGATTTACCGCATCGCGATTTCTGTGCTGTTCTTTCTCCTCGTGCTTTAACTCACCTACCATTCAATATAGTCTTAAGGAGCGCCATACGTACAATGAGACCGTAGCCGACCTGTTTGAAATACACTGCGTGCGGTGAGTCATCCACCGCTGCTTCTATCTCTCCAACACGCGGCAGAGGATGAATGATAATGGCACCCTTTTTCATCGAATCCGCCACGGCACGTGTAATGATGTATCGCCCGCGCTGCCTTTCGTATTCTGCGTCGTTTTTTATCCACTCCTTCGCAATCCGCGTTTGATATACAACATCGGCATTACGAATGCCCGCAGTCATGTCTTCCGTTTCCTCGAACGGAACTTTACTCCCCTTGAGGTGACTTTTAACATCATCTTCCATTCGAAGCTCCGGTGTTGAAATAAATGTAACGTGAATGTTTTTGTATTTACTGAGAAGATACGCGAGCGAACGAGGCGAACGATAGTATTTTAAATTGCCAACAAATGCGATGTGTATATCGTCTTCACGCCCAAGTTCGCGTTGAATGGTATAGAGGTCGAGAAGCGCTTGTGTGGGATGCTGACCCATGTTGCCATCGCCAGCGTTGATAACTGGAACCTCCGAAACTGCTGCGGCACGCGCCGCCGATCCGACTTCAGCGTGGCGCATCACGATAATATCCGCATAGTTGTTGATGACCTTAATCGAATCCTCCAGCGTCTCACCTTTTGACTGCGATGACGACTCACCGCCATTTTCCATTGTTATTACTCCCCCGCCGAGACGAAGCATTGCCGACTCGAAACTAAGCCTGGTGCGTGTTGAGGGTTCATAAAAAAGAGCCGCGAGTATTTTTCTTTTTAGAGACTCATCGCGCTTTCCTTCGAGCGACGAGGCGAGCTTGAAAAGCTTCCCGAGAGATTCTCTATCGAACTGTTGTGTCTCGACGAGGTGATGCATCAAGAAGAAATTGTATACCCCGTGAGATGATTATGCAAAAGGCCCACACTGCACAATGTGGGACATACAAAACGCCACTCCACAACCAGCCGAGGTGTTTTATTTCACAGGGGTATACTCTTTTCTGAAAAACGAAAACTCCAGCGCCTCATTCTGCACGACCCACCGGTAGAGCGCCGGACTCAAGAGGACCGAAAATGTGACCGTTCCGAGAAGATGCATAAGGGTGAACGAGACCTGTCCTGCTAAGGCTACCTCCCACGACTGAGCGTTGAAAAGTGGGCCAATCATCATTGTAATTGCGTCGTAAAGAACAGTCGCTGGGACACCGAATGTGAGAAAGTTGCGTACAGATGCTTCCCTGTTCTTGAAGAAGAGGTGCGCTCCGACTCCGAGAAGCCCGTAACAAACGGCCGCCACGACTGTCCACATGCCCCATCCACTCGTTATCGCGTCATATAGAACGATACCGAAAAACCCGAACGAAAAACTCCCCAAAAGACTGTACCGTTTCGAGAATGGCATGACGGTCGCGAGCATCGGCTCGAAATTCGGCGGCCTAAATGGGATAAGGCGAAATAGGAATACAGCTGTCCAGCCGATAAAGAATTTCATAGAGTCTGGAGGTGAGAATTTCATGGGATTGTGAGTATACCCCACGGGGCAAAAGCTCGCACGTGGATAACTAGCCCAAATGCGCGTGGTCGTTCCAAACCAAAAGCTGCCAGTTTGAACCGGGTCCTTCGGGACTTTTACCCATATGTTTCTTGAAATTCAGTACGGTGAGACCTGTGTTACGTGTACGAATTGCGCGGAGAACGCGCAAATATTCTTGTCCCGTAATATTCTCCCCCAAAAGAACACGCGCTGCGATAGTGCGCGTAAAAAGACCGTGACTGACAACAAGAATATGACTTTCGGGACGTTGTTCAAGATACAAAAGAGCGGCGTTCGCACGCATTTTAAGATCTGTGAAATTCTCTTCATTTGAGAACCTATAATTATCTTTATCAAATTGGAAGATTTTATCGCTGATATGCGCAATTTCTGGATCATCCACTCGACGCCCCCACAATTCTGAAGGGGTGCGGCGTTCAGCGAACAACTCTGAGTATTCCACCGGCTTATCAATCTCTTTCGCGATTGTATCTGCGGTTTCTTTGGTGCGCACTGCTGGACTTGAAATGATTATGTCAACCGGAAGCCTCGCGACACGGCGAGCAATGAAGGTCGCTTGTTCACGACCTTTGGTGGTAAGCGGTGCGTCAGTGGTTTGGTATACGAACGAAATATTTCCTTCGCTTTCTCCGTGCCGAACGAAATAGACGGTCTTCATCGTCAGGCATCAGGGCGGTTGTGAAT
>CAYIJQ010000053.1:2215-4220 GCA_964363795.1 uncultured Candidatus Saccharibacteria bacterium | reverse complement strand
CCGGGCCCTCCGATGGGATCAGTTCCTTTGCCGGTTACCAGCACAACATCTCCTGGCCCTGCGAGTTGGAGCGCCCTACGGATCGCCAGACGACGGTCAAGTAATATCTCAGGGCGCCGCGTCATTCCGTGCACGATATCTTCGATAATCTGTTGCGGTTCTTCATCATACGGATCGTCGTTCGTGAGAATCACTTGCTCGCACAAGCTTTCCGCAAGCTTCCCCATCACGGGACGTTTCCACGTGTCACGGCCGCCGCCTGCAGAACCGAGGACACAGATCTTTTTCCGCGTTCCATACGCGCCTATGAGCGCCTGAAGAGAGCCCGGAGTGTGTGCATAGTCAACGACAACAAGAAAACTCTGTCCCTCGTCTATATTTTCGGCACGCCCGGGTATGCGAGTTACTTTTTGCAACCCTTGCGCTATTTCCGCCGTGGAAATCCCAAGTGCACTCCCAAGAGTTGTTGCGGCGAGGGCATTCTTAAGAGAGAATTCTCCAGGTAGATGCACCATCATTCGCATATCATCGAACGTGAAGAAACCTTCGCGCTCTCCCGCTTCGTACGGAGTAGCGGCTGAGAGAGAGAACGGTAGGACATGTTCGATCGGAAGCGTAAGGTAACGATTACTCTCTTTGTCATCTGCGTTCGCAACTATGATTCGAGGACGTTTGCGCGAATTAGCGAGTGAGCGTCCTATCGAGAATTTTGCATCTGCATATGCTTGGTACGAACCATGCGACTCTATGTGCTCTGGAGCCAAGTTCATAAAGACGAGCGCGTCGAGGTCGATAAATCTGTGGCGGTGCTGGCGCGCCCCCTCGGATGTCATCTCAAGTATTGCGGCGGTGCAGCCTTCTTTCAGCGCGTTAGAGAGAAAACGTTGAAGATAAAAGCGGCCCGGCATCGATCTGCCAATAGCGTTGGGATTCGACGTGTCTCCAATTTTGATACGGATTGAGTTGATAAGTGCCGTTTTATAACCGGCCTCTTCCAAAACAGCGTTTATCAATTCTGTTGTGCTCGATTTCCCTTTTGTTCCTGTTACTGCAATAGTAAGGATCTGCCGAGCGGGGAATCCATATAAAATCGCACCCAGAAATGCGAGAGAGAGGTGGTACAAGGAGAGTGTGCTAATTAAAACCGGAGCAGGGATGAAGAATGCAAGAACGTTCTTTACTATGCGGAACATAAGCATCAAGTCAGCCGCCGATAGTGCGGAGCGCTTCTCGCAAGCGCGCGCTTCCTCCTTCTACATTACGCGGAACTTTGCGGAGAACGTCGCGCGCCTCGTGCACTGAATATCCGAGAGCACACAATGCCTCAAGCGCCTCTTCGTCGCCGGAAAGTGTTTGCGGCGTTTCTTCACTTACTCCAGCCTTGTCTTTGAGCTCAACAACTATTTTAGCCGCAGTCTTCTTTCCAATGCCGGATACCTTCGTGAGATATGTGGCATTCCCTGCGGCGATAGCGTTTCGTAGTGTCTCGACAGTCGCGATGTCGAGAATAGCAAGCGCGGATTTTGGGCCGATACCGGAAACGGTAAGAAGAAGCTCGAAGAATCTCATCTCTTCTTCATTTTGAAAACCATACAGATCCTGTGCGTTCTCTCGCACGGCAAGGTGGGTCCATAACGCCGCGTTTTTCCCAGCCTTGAGTTTTGCTAATGTATCGCGTGTTGCGGCAATCTTGTAACCGACCCCGCCCGTGGAAACGATGGCGAAGCCCATCCGAACCGCAAACACCGCGCCCTCAATCCTTCCGATCATTGTGTAAGTATCAAGTATTGCGTATTAAGTATCAAGCGAGCGAAAGTATATCGTTGCGCCGTCAGGACTTTTGTGCAATACTCCCGCGCATGGCGAATACGAGTTCAGCGAAAAAAGCACAGCGCGGGGCGCTCCGTCGTCGCGTTTTTAATGCACGTCGCAAAAGTGCTATGAAAGATATGGTGAAGGAGATCTCAAAACTGGTGGGAGAGAAAAACGCCGAGAAAGCGGTAGC
>CAYIJQ010000053.1:0-2115 GCA_964363795.1 uncultured Candidatus Saccharibacteria bacterium | reverse complement strand
TGCTCTCGGCGGGAATCGAACCCACATCACAACCTCCGCAAGGTTGCGTCCTATCCATTGAACGACGAGAGCTAACGGAGGAAATGTACCATTATTTTGTCTCTTTTCCACACTCCGCGCACCCATATGCGTTGCGTAAGTCGCGCCTGAGCGAGAGAATAGCTCTATGGAAGAGTCTCCCAAGGAGGCGATAACGCATACACTCGCGCTTGCAGTTGTTGCGATTCTTCTCATTCTCGCCGCGACGCTATTAGGCTCACTTAAACTCACCCCGCCTTCCTGGATGTCTCAGTCGGCGGCAGCCGGGGGTACCGAACCGCTTTGTGTAATGTTCAACGGTAAACAGATTTGTGACAACACGCCTCCAACAGCCGAAGAATCTGTTGAAGACAAACAGTCACCAGGAGAATGTGTTGAGACTTCGGTAGCAGGCTACGTTCTCCAGAAACGAACTGTGAACTTTGCCTGTGTGCAAAATGGCGGTGCCAATACACACTTATTAACTCAAACCTGCAGTCCGGGGTTTGAGTACATTGTAACGATACAGGAAGGCATGGTTACTGTTACTGCGAAGCCGAAAACTCCAAGACCGTCGAACTGTTTTCTCACGACCGCGCCTTACAAATGCACGATTGGCGTGCCGCTCGAGAGTATCAACAACGCACCGGGCACCGTATCCTATGTGGCAATTGCGCAAGTAGCGGGTAATAAAAAATCTGCCGAAGTTGCGGGTACTTGCGGCGAAAATATGAATGTCGAAGATGTTAAGGACTCTATAGCGAATCAAAACTTATCAAATCTTGCAGTCGGAAATGTCCTGTCGCAATTCGACCCAAAAGATGTTCCTGAAGCTGTGCGACAAATAGGTGCCACAAACGGGAGCAATTTTATTAACAATTCTTTTGAAGCGACTCTCGCCGAGCAAAAAGCGGTAGTAGATCAAGCGAAAGTCAAGTACGATGCGACCATCAGAAGCGCTTCCTCCGTTCCGGGAGCTGTTGACGCCGCCGCGAATGAACTGAAACAGGCGGAGGACAAGTTCGCCGAGATGAAAACTCGTTTGGCAACAGTACAAAAAACACTCGCGGACGAAGCAGCAAAAGGGCCCCCAGGTGGGGCGGCAGATTCAGATGCAATAGCTCGTATGTTAGCAGAGCGAGACACAGAATGGCGTCGCGTGCTCGACACATTTCAGAAACAGCAACAACAAGCGCAAGGATCACAGGACAGCGGGCTCCAGCAGTTACTACAAGGATTCATGAAGGCGCTCCAAGGAGGAGGGGGGCAAGGTGGCGGACAGCCGCCTCCGGGGAATCAAAATCCTCAAGCGCCGGGCACCTGCCAACCGAAATTATTATGTTCCAACAGCACACTCTACTCACGCAATACACAGTGCGTCGATGTTCCCGTCCAGCAATGCCAATACGGATGTAGCAGTGAGAATGCATGCGCACAGGCACCGCAGCAGCCAGGACAGCCATCCGCTCAACTCTCTTGCCAGCCGCAGTTGGCAGACGTTGGAATGACACTCGCTATCACGTGGGGATGTTCGGCAGGTGTCAGTGTTGGAAGTGGGTTTACTACGAACGGAGCACTTTCTGGAGCAACAAGTACGACGCTCGCAGCTCCACCAATGGGTACGAACACGGTGTCTTTCGGATTGATATGCACGAATAAAGGTCTCTCAGCATCGGCATCCTGCAACATACAAGTCGCGAAACCAGCGATCGTTCTCGTAGCGAATCCGAAGTCTGTAGCGTCTGGAGCCGTTTCGCAGATCGGGTGGGTTACTTCTGGCATGAAGGAGTGTACAGTTTCAAGCCCACAACAAGCGGATTTTACTGCGCGGAATGCAACAAGAACGAATGTAAATGGAGTTGCGGAAAGTTCTCCCATCACAGAATTGGCTGACTTCCTTCTCACGTGCACGACACTAGGCGGTAAGACGCGCCAGGCCACAACGACGGTCTCAAAGATTTGAGATCCGCCTTCGAACATTCGTTCACAGGCCGAAAAATTCTAGGATTTTGTGCGCGCCAGATTCTTTCATAGGTACTTCGTTCGCGCGTTCAATAAGATATGCGCGCACCTCTCGAGGATCCACGTTCTCAATTG
>CAYIJQ010000052.1:0-4224 GCA_964363795.1 uncultured Candidatus Saccharibacteria bacterium | reverse complement strand
GCGAATAAAACAAGCGGGTATGATGCGCGGTCCGGGGTGGTCAATTCTCTACTATGACCCTGAAGTGAATACGTTCCACGTCGGCTTTAGCGGCGAACAGCACCAGGGACATTTTGTGACGCTTCCTATCATCCTCGCACTCGACGTGTGGGAGCACGCATACATCCTCGATTACGGCGCCTTAGGTAAAGGAAAATATATTGACGCGTTCTTCAAAAATCTGAATTGGAGCGTCATCGAAAAACGGTTTGAGGAGTTGCATTGAAACTGTACTTAACGAAACGAGGGTGATCTACTATTCCTTCGCATCCGTATAAGACCTCTTCGGTTTTTCTCTACCTTTCGGCTTATTAGTGTACATATCGTTTTTTCCGAGAGCATCAAGCATCGCTCTTGGGTCGATCTTCTCCGTCTCTCCAGGAGGGGGCGGACCTTTTACCACTTCTAACTTCGGCTTTCTCGGTTTCTTTCCTTCAAGATCGCTACTCATACAATTATTTTTCCTCTTTTTTCTTATCGAGCGTATCAAGCTTGAGTACCTTGAAAATCAGGTAAACCGCGAGCGCGAGAACCATAAAATCAATGACTGTTGCAATAAATTTTCCTATTGCGACGTTTCCGATTGCGAAGTCAGCCAACGCTGCGGTCGAGCCAAAGAGAAGCGCGATAATCGGATTCAAAATGTCGGTCGAGAATGAGGTCGTAACCTTTGAGACTGCGCCACCTAGAACAAAACCTATCGCGAGCCCGACAACGCCGCGTTCTCGTACGAATTCTATGAATCCACTCATCTGTCCCTTTAACTGCTCTTTCATCATATGTATAGTTGTATCAACCCTACGCACGTTCGTCTATCGCTTCATTCACAAGACGGTCCGCTTCTTTATTTTCTTCGCGCCGCACGTGCACGAATCGATACTTTGGGAAATGCGCGACGAGTAAATTGTGCACTTTCATGTATTGCGGCCAAAGTGTTTCCTCTTTGACCTGATACTCACCCGCCATCTGACGCACGATGAGCTCAGAATCCATGCGTACTTCTATCTCGCGCCCCGCGAGACCTCGCTTCTTCGCTTCTTGAAGCGCGAGTATCAGCGCTTCGTACTCAGCCCAATTGTTCGTTTGCCGCTCACCTAAAAAAATTTTCACTTCGGTAACTGTCTTCCCGCCGTCTTTGATGACTACACCAGCTCCGGCAGGACCAGGGTTACCTCTTGCTCCACCGTCGGTGTATATAACGAGGCTCATGCCGCGGGAGCGGCTGAGGGTGCGACTTCACTCGCCTTATGTTCCAAGATGCGATAGGCACGCGCGACCGCGAGCATCGAAACAGGTATTGTAACGAGAAGTCCTACGACAAGTGCCAATGCTCCCAGAATATTTATCCCGATAATAGCGAGCATGAGAAGCGCCAACTGCCACCGGTGTCCTTTTGTGATGCGGGCGCTTTCTTTCATCGCTTCGAACGGCCAGAGCTTCCGGTCTACGGTTGCGTACTGCGTGAAATAGAGAGCGAGCGCTACAATGATACCCGGCACAATAAGGAGTAGAAGACCGACAAGCACGGCAAGTGCGACCATGAACTGTCCGCCGACATATTTCCAGAATGGCCGCGGTGGAAACGCATCATTAAAGGTCATCGTTTCAATTGAATCCTGGGCTTTCAGCGCGAGACGGATAAGAAGTATCTCTATCGCGATCGAGACCGCTAAAACCGCAATGGAAAGAAAAAACGTCAGAGGTGACGCGCCTTTCGGGTCAATCAAAGCGGGAATTTGCCCGAGTAGCATAGAGAATGCGGTTGTGCCAACCAAAACACCGATAAGGAACCACGGGCGTTTCTTGAACGTCTCCCACCCGAAACGAATACTCTCTGAAACTAAGTGTGTGTCTTGCATATAACTTCACTCTACCAGACTACCCTCACGCAGGCTTCACAATATCCACAAGCCCGCACACTAACCGTGCGGCTTGGTTTTTATTGCCTGTACAGCGTTTGACAACAACCGGGAAGTACAAACATCGACATTGTGCAGGAAAACACGGAAGCATAACTGCAATGAGCCGCACGGTTAGTGTGCGGGCAAGACGTCCATCAACCGTAATGCCAAACCACCTCGGAATGAATCACGCTCAATTGTGGCGAGGATCTTCGCCTCAGCACCCGACGCCGGGGTATGTGTAAATCCTTCTGGAGAACGGAAGAAATCGAACGCGCGAGCGCGCACACCCGTTCTCCGGCATTCAAGCCGGAGCTCTATATGTGCCTCATCGCGCCCGAAACGCCGCATATCGGTGATGACAACGTCCCGTACTTGAAATACCGGCTTTGGATTCCCAACACCAAAGGGAGCCAACCGAGAAACTTCCTTGAAAAGGATAGGGGAGATCTCCGAAAGAGAAGCGAGAGCATCGTACGTTTCTTTCCCTTTCCGTGACTCCGTTACTGTGAGCAGTGATGCGGCCTTCGCGAGCACTTCGCCCAATGTATGCACATTCTCATGTGAAACTGAAAAGCCACCTGAATGGGCATGGCCGCCGTATTCTGTAAGTGCCTCGCCCGAATTTGCGAAAAGCTCCGCGATTGAAACACTTCCGTCGGAGCGACATGAGCCCTTCAGATTTCCGTTCACATCACGACCCCATAAACACACAACGCCACCGCGCTCTTCCATAATGGAATTCGCCGCAAGCCCAAGAATGGCCGGTCTCCAATCGGGATTTCCTAACACAACGACGCGTTCATGTTGAGAGAAACGTTCACGAACATTCTTTTTTGCCTGGCGCACGACTCCTGAGACAACTCCCTTGCGGCGCGTGTTCAAGCGATCGAGATTTGCCGCAAGTACCTCCGCCTCATTAGGATCCTGCGTTGTAAGGAGCCGAAGTGCCAAATCAGGCTCGCCCATACGCGAAGCTGCATTAACACGTGGAGCAATAAGGAATCCCACATCATCCTCCGTCAGGTCGGCGGGCCGCACACGAAGCCGATTGAAAAGCGCGAGCAATCCAGGACGCTGAGTTTTGCGCAGAACTTTGAGTCCGAAAAGTACGAGTGCGCGATTTTCACCCGAAAGAGGGACCATGTCGGCAATCGTCGCTATCGCTACAAGATCAAGGAGCCACTTCTCCCAACCGAAAGGGATGGCAGAGAAACTTGGTATCCCCCGGCGTCTCCCTTCGACGAGAGTGGCTTGAGCAAGTTTAAACGCCATCGCCGCTCCACAGAGATCGCGGAACGGGTATCCGCCGGCTGGCGGACACAATTTTGGATTCAATACTGCGTACGCATCTGGAAGCGTCCGTCCGCCAGCTAGCGGAATCTCGTGATGGTCCGTTATGATGACATCGATGCCGAGTTCTTTCGCATGTTTGACCGATTCAACTGCCGTTGTTCCTACATCCACAGTGATGATGAGCGATGTACCTCGTTCTGCCAATTGCGTAACCGCCTCTTTATGAAAGCCATACCCTTCGCGATCTCGGTGCGGTAGATATACCTCGAAATTCTCGTGTCTGATCTTTTTAAGAAAATCCGAGAGCACGGCAGCACCCGGGATGCCATCGCAATCGAAATCAGCGTAGATAGCAATACGGTCGCCTTGAGCAATAGCCGCGAGCATACGCGAGACCGCACGCTCCATCCCTTCTAACAGGAACGGATCGTGCGTGTGCAGGTCGTAATCGGGATTCAAGAAGTCTTCTGTTTCCTTTGGGTCGATGATGCCGCGCTTCACGAGAAGGGTACGTACTAGTTCCGAGATCTCCATCCTGAACATTCTACCCTATGTCTTGATACTCCATATTTCATAGTTCATACTTCACGGGTATGCCCAACCCCAAACAGTCTCCCGGAGGCAAAAAGACCGACAGGGCAGACTGTATTTTCTGTAAAATAGTGCGCGGCGAATTGCCTTCGACAAAAGTGTATGAAGACGAGGAAACACTAGCCTTTCTCGATATTAATCCTGTGAATCCCGGCCATACGCTCGTCATTCCCAAGCACCATGCGACCGATCTTTTCGACGCTGAAGACGCAGACTGGGTCGCGCTTATGAAAACAGTTCGTATCGTAGCGCACTCTATTGAGCGTTCACTTTCCCCCATCGGAATAAATCTAGCCATGAACAACCGCGCCGGCGCAGGACAAGTGGTCTTTCACGCGCACGTACACGTGATGCCGCGCTTTGAAGGAGACGGACACAAACTCTGGCCCGGCAGACC
>CAYIJQ010000051.1:0-4265 GCA_964363795.1 uncultured Candidatus Saccharibacteria bacterium | reverse complement strand
AACAGCGGTATGACTATTACGACCAGCTTCTCGCGTTCTCACCGCCCCCTTTCACGCCTATTGCTTCGACGGATTACAGGTTTGCTCTTTGGAGGGAACAGTAGCGCTCGAGAACATCGTACTGTTCGGGTCGCTGTCTGCGCCTGCTGGCGCAGCGCTGCCTCTCGCGCCGTCGCGCTGCGAGACACCCTCACAGTACGATATTATCTCGCTTACAGTTTGGTTTTTTGTTGACTTAATAAGGATCGCACTTGCCCCGTCGGGGCAAGTGCATTGCGATGTTGCCAGCTTCAATCACCTATCTCAGCTACTGCAAGGCCGATGAGGATCATGAGCGAGAATGCGCCAATGATGGTGAGAAACTCTCCGACGAGTGGGCACATGTATGACACTCCCTGTTTCGGATACCTGTTTTGTAATGTATCTCGAATATCGCCGTGATACAATCGCACAATGACGAAGCCACTCGTTGTCGCAAATTGGAAAATGAATCCAGCAACTTGGCGCGAGGCGAAGAAGCTATTTGAGGAGACGAAGAAAACCGCCGCGAAAACGGGAATATCCATCATCGTGGCGCCGCCTGCATTATATCTCCGCGAACTTGCTAAAGGTCAGCGCGGGCGCGTTGCATTCGCTGCCCAAAACGCGCATTTTGAAACAGGCGGCGCCCACACAGGAGAGATCTCTATGATGCAGGCGAAGGACGCGGGCGCTGGATACGTTCTTGTCGGTCACTCCGAAGTTCGTGCTGCAGGCGAGACCAATGACGATACGCGCAGAGAAGTCGCTGCGGCGCTCACGGCAAAAATGCGGCCGATCCTTTGCGTTGGCGAAACGAGCCGCACCTCATCCGGCGCCCATTTCAATTTCGTGGGAGATCAACTGAAGGCAGGTTTTGCAGATGTGCCAGCGGCAAAAGTCTCACAAGTGATAGTCGCGTACGAACCGGTCTGGGCTATAGGCGGCGAACAGACGATGAGTCCTCGCAACATGCATGAAATGGCAATATTCATCAGAAAAACCATCGTTGGTATGCTTGGACAGAAAGGGCTTGCTATTCGAATTCTTTACGGTGGGTCGGCGAACGAGGAGAATTCAGGAATGATGCTTCGCGACGGTGATGTGAGCGGTCTTCTCGTAGGTCACGTGAGCGTGGATGCTCCGCGGTTCATGGCTCTTCTCTGCGCTCTCTAGAATCGTAGTATGCGATGCATCGATGAACTGCCGGCAGGAGAGTTGAAGGGTAAACGTATTTTTCTGCGCACAAGCCTAAACCTTCCCATTGCATCCGATGGCAGTGTCAGCGACCTATTTCGTTTAAAGCGGGCGCTACCGACGATACAATATCTCGTAAAAGCCGGGGCAAAAGTAGTGATAGTAGGGTATCTCGGTCGCAAGGGCGATTCTATGAAGCCCGTCGCAGAAGCACTTCAGCGATGTGCGCCCCAAATACCCATCCACTTTTTTGGTACGCCATTCGAACAAGCTCTTTCTGAGGTCGCGGCCCTCAAAGAGGGGGAATGCTTAGTTTTGGAAAGTACGCGGCGCCATTCAGGCGAAGAGGTGAGTGATCCGCGATTCGCAAAATTTCTTGCACACCTCGCTGACATTTTTGTCGGAGACGCCCTCGCTGAAGCGCATCGCGATTACGCATCCAACGTTGCTGTTGCGAGACTTATTCCAGCATACGCAGGTCTTCTTATGCGCGATGAAGTGCGCGAGCTCGATGCAGCACGTGCGCCCGTATCTCCGTCATTCGCGATTTTAGGTGGCGCAAAATTTGAAACAAAAGCGCCGCTCATCAAATTACTCCTCTCAACATACGATCACCTGTTTCTCACGGGAGCTCTCGCGAACGACGTGTTCAAGGCGCGTGGATTTCCCGTGGGCCGCTCCCTCATTTCAAAAGAATTACCGGACGAAAATGTCCTCGCTCATTCGCATTTCCTCGCTCCCACCGATGTGACGGCGGAGAAGACTGATGGCTCGGCGCGCGTAAAAAAGCCAGAGGTAGTCGAGGCGGACGATAAAATCGTCGACATAGGCCCCGATTCGGTCGCAGTCATAGCACCTCTCATCGAAAACGCCGCGAGTATTCTCTGGAATGGTCCAACAGGCATGTACGAGAATGGCTATACTTCATATACACTTCAGATAGCGAAACTTGTGGCGAAGGCGCATGCTCGCGGAGCGAAAGTCGTTATAGGCTGCGGCGATACCATAGCCGCTATCGAAGCGGCTAACATTCCGCAGGAGCAATTGGGTTTCCTCTCGACGGGCGGCGGCGCCATGCTCGAGTATCTACTAAAAGGAACACTTCCCGGCATAGAGGTACTCCAGTGAAACAGGTTCGTGAATAAGGAAAGAAAGGGGCGCTTTTCTCGTCTATACTGTGTAAGACAGCCTTATTTCTAAAGTCCTTAACTTTATGTATAAACGAATTCTCGCGGGGATTGGTGTTGTCGGCATTCTCGTTCTTTCAATAAACTTTGCGGCGCCATCTGTCTCCGCCCTCACTGTGGGAGAACTTCAATCTCAGATAAGAGAATTACTCGCAAAAGTCGCTGAACTTACGAAACAGCTGAACGCTATACAAGGCTCTGGGACATCGGCAGAGGGTGCATCGGGCGAAGTCACAGGAAGCGGGACTATAACGGCTGCGTTCGCACCGTCTAAACACCGCGTGTGCGAAGTCCTCAAAAGAAATTTGTCGCAGGGAACTTCGGGCAATGACGTAACAAGTTTGCAGGAATTTCTACATGACGAGGGACACTTTTCTGCGAACGCGACAGGATATTTCGGGCCGTTGACGGCGGCTGCGCTTGCGCGTTGGCAGACATCCCAAGGCGTTGAAGGTGTGGGAGTTGTGGGTCCGCTCACGCGTGAACGTATTAAATTATGGTGTGGAGTCGGTAATACCGAGCGTTTTAATGCGGAGCCCCAGCGAGGGACCGCACCTCTCGCGGTCGTTTTCAAAACGAACGTGACACTCACAAACCCTGATATGGTCGCTGATGCGGGGGACTACAAGATCGTATTCGGTGACGGAAGCGAACAAAAACTCTCGTGTAGTAGTCAGACGGGAATATGCCCTGGACC
Source organism: uncultured Candidatus Saccharibacteria bacterium (assembly GCA_964363795.1). Taxonomy (GTDB): domain Bacteria; phylum Patescibacteriota; class Minisyncoccia; order Phycocordibacterales; family UBA2100; genus UBA10103. Next base: position 1,166 of record CAYIJQ010000051.1, on the reverse strand, counting down.
ACATCGTGTCGATCACACCTACACGTCGAACGGGACGTACACCGCATCTCTCGTTCACTACGGGTATTTTGGGACACCGGGTCCTGACGGCACAACTGAACAGGTTGTCGGACGGGTGGCTATCTACGTTGGCGATAACGCGGGATGTACGAAAGAGTATAAGCCCATCTGCGGCTCAAAGCCCATCGTCTGTATCACGACACCGTGTAATCCCATTCCGCAAACCTATAGCAATCGCTGCATGATGGAAGCTGAAGGTGCGTCGTTCCTGTATGAGGGAGTATGTCGGACTGACACGGGTAATAAACCGCCCGTCGTTTCAAGTTTTTCGGGCCCTACCGGGCTTGCCGTAAATGAAACGGGCACATGGGCAGTACAAGCGAGCGATCCAGAAAATCAAAATCTTAGCTATCGTATCTCTTGGGGAGACGAAAACTTTTTTTCGAACCTGACTGCAAGCATAACTCTCGAATCTTTCGTGCAAACAACAACCTTCACGCATACATATTCAGTTGCCGGTGTGTACACCGTGAAGATCGTCGTGCGAGATCCGTCGGGCAAAGAAGCGAAAACCACCACTACAGTCAAAGTAGGCGAGACCGCCATCTGCACGCTCGAGTATGCACCAGTGTGCGGTCAGCCGCCGGAGCCCGCTTGCCGTCGCTCCATTCCCGCATGCATGATGGCAACCCCGGGGCCGCAGACGTATGGAAATCGCTGTCAACTACAAGCGTCAGGTGCGACGTTCCTCTATGAAGGAGAATGCGCGACGTACCCAATCGCCTGCACTGCGGATGCAAAGCTATGTCCCGACGGCTCGTATGTCGGCCGCACAGGGCCGAATTGCGAATTTGTCTGTCCCACTCAAACTCCGGCTGCATCATGTGTCTACCAAGGTGTCACCTACAACCACGACGAGCTGAATCCCTCTGGTCCTGGCGGTGCGTGGTTGCCGCAACGATGTTGCAGTGGCACATGGCGTTCCTCGATGGGTAATCTATTGGGAGCGCCAGAGTGCTCGAGTTCCTATTGGCCCCAGAATCAGTAAGGGAAGACTTATATACTCTCGCGAATCTTTCTCGCGGTTTCTGCCGCCTCGCCTTCGGCGTAAGGTCTGCCGGGCCAGAGTTTGTGTCCGTCTCCTTCAAAGCGCGGCATCACGTGTA
>CAYIJQ010000050.1:0-4285 GCA_964363795.1 uncultured Candidatus Saccharibacteria bacterium | reverse complement strand
TTCCCAGTGCTGTACGACGGCGATGATGGCGTTACGGTCGATTAATGGCAATCCTATTCTCAAAGCATCCGCCTCGCGCGTTTGGACACTTAACGGTTCGATAACCTCTACGATTGGAATGTTGAATTTTTTCGCGAATTCACCATCACGCTCGTCATGTGCAGGAACCGCCATGATGGCACCCGTTCCATAGCCTCCCAGCACATAATCCGCGACGTAGATCGGTATCTCCTTTCCTGTCGCAGGATTGACAGCCCTCACACCCTTTAGCTCGACTCCCGTTTTCTCTTTTTGCTCGGTTTGCCGTTCGAGCTCGGTCTTTTTCGATGCTTGGGTAATATAACTCTTCACGTCCTCGTTATTCTTAGCAATTTTCAGTAACTGCTCTACGAGTTGATGTTCTGGCGCAAGCACGAGATACGTCGCGCCAAACAGCGTATCGGCTCGCGTTGTAAACACTTCGACTGAAAACTTCGTATTCGATATTGGAAATTGTATTACCGCTCCCTCAGAACGCCCTATCCAATTCCTCTGGGACTCCTTTATCTGCTCCGGCCAGTCTAGTTTGTCGAGGTTGTTGACGAGTCGGTCCGCGTAGTCGGTTATTTTCAGATTCCACTGCAACATTTCTTTCTGAATTACTTCCGTCCCGCACCGTTCACATTTCCCATTCACGACCTGCTCGTTCGCGAGCACGGTTTTGTCTTTCGGGCACCAGTTGACCGCCGTTTCTTTTCGGTATGCCAATCCTTTTTTGAAAAATTGTAGGAATTGCCACTGCGTCCACTTGTAGTATGCGGGGTCGCACGTCACGACCTCGCGCGACCAGTCGAACGACGTCCCCATAGAGTGCATCTGTTTGCGCATGTATTCTATGTTGCTGTAGGTCCACGTGCGTGGGTTCAGTTTGTTCTTGATGGCGGCATTCTCTGCAGGAAGCCCGAACGCATCAAATCCTATCGGGTACAGAACATTTTTTCCCTGCATACGGAGTGTGCGCGCCAAAATATCCGGTACGGAGAACGCGTACCAATGGCCAACATGGAGATTACCCGAAGGGTATGGAAATTCGACCAGAAGATAGAAGTTCTTCTTGCCCTTCACGCTGTCGGATGTTTTGTAGAGACCTTGTTTCTCCCATTCCTTCTGCCATTTCCTTTCTATCTGCTTATGGTCGTATTTCCGCATAATACGAAATACTATATACCAAATACGATATACTTGCTTCCATGTGGCAGGATTGGGTGATCATGATGGTACAAATCGTGTTCGCCATCTCTCTCCTCCCCACCATCCTGCACCCAACGCAAAAGCCGACATTTTCGACCGCTATTATGACCGTCGCATGCATCTGCCTTATGGCGTTAGTATATGCAACACTTACGCTGTGGTTCGCCACCATTATGGCACTGGTAAATGGGCTGCTTTGGGCTATCTTAGGATTTCAGCGTTATCGCCTCAATCAAAAAGCCAATTAACGTATCAGCTGCTTACTGAATGGTGGGTACCGTTCTGGATCTATCGTCCGCTCAAAGCACGCTTCTCCTGCCGCATGTTGCCAGTTGTCGCCTTCAACACCTTTCTCCATAGCAGGACTGGCCATAATTGGCCGCGCCATGTAAGGGTCTCCGATGCCTTCTTTGTTAAACGACGCGCACAACTCGAACGCGTACGGAGGTGTCGTGACGCGATAGCCGTAATTGACGCCATTTTGCGGATCAACCGGAATAGTGATGCCACTCAAGGGGTCTTTGAGCTCTTCAAGGCTTTGCGGCAATCGTTCCTTTTGTTGCCAGTAATTCACTATCTGCCACTGAATGTTCTGAAGGTCACTAACTTTCTGGGTGTCGAAGCGTAGAAGCCGAACTTGTCCGGGCGTTCCCATGATAAAGAACCCGGAGACGATGGCGATGAGGACGAGAACTCCAGCCGCGAGTCCGACCGTCTTTGCTCGGCTCGGGTTGATATTCCAGTAGCCACGCAAATCGGCAAGAAAATGTAGAAAGGCGCCGCCCGCGACAAGGAACACGACCAACACTTTGAGAACGAAGCGCATTGTGAGATCACCGCCCAAAAATGTATTGACGAGCGCTATGAGGTCGCCGATGACCGTTGAACCTGCAATGAAAACCGTCAAGACCAAAGCCCAGCGTCGTACCCACAGGTCTGCTTTCTCTGCGACACGCGCAATGTCATTCCTGATGAATCGCATTAATACTATCGTGACAGGCACAAGCACAATGAGAGACGCCATCGCAAATCGAATAGCGCCGGAAAACGGGTCTACATAGTACGCGAGCGGATCGGGATACGCGTAATTAATGTACTGAAAGAGAAGCGTCATGAACGAAATAACGCTTCCGTAAAGAGCTATCATCGCCCCTGCCCAGAGGAAGAAATCCTTCGGTGTTACTTTTGGTTTGTCCATATACGTTACTTAATTGATAAATAAGATTCTATGCGCGTAATTCGACGCTCGTGCTTGAAGATAGTTTCCGCATCTTTATCAACTGCTGTTGACATCGCTTTGACATCTTTCGATATTCCTCGAATCTCTCCTCTCACTTCTTTTGATGCCTCCTCGACTATCTTCTCGACTTCTGTCTTCGTCGGCAGGTCAGCTATTTGCTCTTCAATGCCCGTGATGCGTGCATCAACCGAAAGAAGAACTTTAAATATATTCTCATTATTAACGGCCTTTTTTGACGCCGAGCTTTTCTTTTTCACCATAAAATTATTGTATCACAACGAAATTCTTATCAACTATGCAAGAACTCTATCACATCCCCATCTTGAACAATGTATTCCTTGCCTTCGGAACGCAAAATGCCCTTGGAGCGCGCTGCGGCATAGGAGCCGGCCTCAAGGAGTTTGTCCCACTGAATGACCTCCGCACGGATGAATTTATCGCGGAAATCACTGTGGATAGCGGCCCCTGCCTCGGGCGCTGTCGAACCCCGTTTAATCGTCCACGCACGGCTTTCCTTCTCCCCCGTTGTAAAGAATGAAATGAGGTTTAAAAGCGCGTAACCTGCCTTTATCAGAGAATCGATGCCGTCGTCCGAAACCCCGAGCTCGCGCCGGAAATCAGCGCGTTCGTCGTCATGCACATCAGAAAGTTCGCTCTCTACTCCCGCATCCACAGATACCCACGTAGCTTTCGATCCGCCAGCCAGCGGATCGAGGAATTGCTTGAGCGTCCTCCAGCGTTCAGCATTTTCCTGTTCCACATTCACCGAACCACTTTTCGTGTTCAAAATATAAAGAAGAGGCTTCATAGTAAGGAGCTGGAGCTTGCGCGCGATTCCCTGTTCTTCGGGCGATAATACGATCTCACGAGCCGGTCTCCCTGCTTCCAATACAGGCACTATCTTCTTTAAGACTTGGCACTCGGCGACAAGTTCTTTGTCTCCCCCTTTCGCATCGCGCAGGGCGCGCTCTAGGCGCTTCTCCGCTGACTGAAGGTCCGCAAGGACAAGTTCAGTATTGATTATCTCAATGTCATGCAAAGGATCCACTGTGCCGTGCACATGAAGAATATCCTCGTCATCAAAAACCCGTACGACTTCGGCAATAGCATCCACCTCACGGATGTGTGTAAGAAATTGATTACCCAACCCTTCCCCTTCCGAGGCACCTTTTACTAAGCCCGCGATATCCACGAATTCCACTGCAGCGGGAATGGTCTTTTGCGAATGCGACATGGCAGAGAGTTTTTCAAGCCGGAAATCGGGTACCGCAACGACACCGACTGATGGGTCTATTGTCGCGAACGGATAGTTCGCAACGAGAACACTCTTTTTCGTGAGCGCGTTAAAAAGCGTTGATTTGCCGACGTTGGGAAGTCCCACAATGCCTATACTCAATGACATTCGCGGCATCGTATAATAAAAATAGGCATTCACACCCTTGCCGTTGACTATATACTGTTTTCTGATGTAGCGTGAGTACAGCAGACAGCGCGGCGCTGTCTTGCACAGACTCTCAACGGGAGGAAGCAAACAAACAATGGGCCACAATTGGCGACATTCAACTCATGTGGGGCATTACAAGAACATGCCCATGGGCACGCTTGAGCGCGTCATGTGCTGTTCTCCAGCCACTGGCTGGGCTCTACTGGGTCTCGTCGCACTCGGGATTACCGGTATGGTCTTCAGCGGCTGAAGCCGCAATCTTCTTCGGCGGGCGCCTCGCGTGCCCGCCGATTCCTTTTTATATACCCTTCCTACCCAACTTCCGCACCCGTGCAAGCCACCGCACTTTCTTCGATTCCGACGCATCCTCG
>CAYIJQ010000049.1:0-4407 GCA_964363795.1 uncultured Candidatus Saccharibacteria bacterium | reverse complement strand
CGGGTATAATGCCCTGCACATGCCTTTTCTTCCTGAAATCGACCTGACGGCGCTCGTTCAATTCATTGGCTACCCTGGTCTTTTTACGGTCATTTTCCTCGAGTCGGGCGTTTTCTTCGGGTTTTTCCTGCCGGGTGGAAGTCTCCTTTTTACGGCAGGCATCCTCGCTTCTGCGGGCGTGTTCAATATATGGATACTGATACCCCTCTTGTTCTCTGCCGCTGTCCTCGGCGACAACGCGGGCTACTGGTTTGGCGCGAAGGTGGGCCATACGCTTTTTTCGCGTGAGGATTCGCGTTTCTTCAAGAGAAAGCATGTACAGCAAACGCGTACGTTTTTTGAAAAATACGGAACGCGCACGATCCTTTTCGCGCGTTTCGTCCCGATAGTCCGCACCTTCGCGCCTATCCTCGCGGGCGTCGGCGGCATGAAGTATCCTCTATTCTTGCGATACAACGCCCTCGGCGCGCTTTTCTGGGCGGTCGGAGTGTCGCTTGCGGGATTTTTTCTCGGCCGCGCTATTCCTGATGCCGAAAAGTACCTCCCCGTTGTCGTGGTACTTATCGTTATCACCTCGTGCATCCCTCTTTTTCTTGAATGGCGGAAACAACGCAAAAAAGCAGTGAAGTCCTCGCCGCGGGCGGTCATATTTGATCTCGACAACACGCTCGCGGAGAGCTTCGAAGCGCCGAAGCCCGAAGTCGTGGAGCGCTTACACAAACTTCTGAAACTCGTGCCGATCGCTATCATGACGGGCGCTTCGTTCGAGCGTCTGCAAAAAAACTTCCTCCCCGCGCTCACTAGGGATTTCGACGCAACACGTTTGTATCTCTTCCCCGATACAGCCGCGCAGTGCTATTTATGGAAAGGCGAAAAATGGACGAGCGTCTACAAACAGGCTTTCGGCGAGGACCAACAGAAAAAAATCGTGCAGGTGTTTGAACGCGCTATCGCGGAGACCGGTGTCCTCGAAGGGGCGCCGCAGTGGGGAGAGCATTTCCTCGCCCGTGATACTCAGGTGACATTTGCAGCGCTCGGCATTGACGCTTCCGCGTATGCAAAAGCGGCGTGGGATCCCGACCGCACGAAGCGGGAGAAGCTCAAAAAGATAATTGAACCGCAACTCCCCGGCTTTGACGTGCACATCTCGGCGCGCACGGCGATAGATATCACGCGCAAAGGGATAGACAAAGCGTACGGGGTGAGATGGTTCGCAAAGCACTTGGGTGTCGCGCCGCAGGACATGATATTTGTGGGAGACGACTTCTCCCCGAGCGGCAACGACGCGGTCGTCATTCCGACAGGTATACAAACGCTTTCAACAAGCGGCCCCGAGGAGACCGAGACACTCATCGACGAGCTTCAGGCTGTGTGCAGCAAAGCAGGAACAACCCCTCGCGTATAACTCTAGACTGGTAGAATAAAACAATGGAATTCCCGAAAAAACGCCTTGACCGTCCACAAGGAGAAGTACGGCTTAAGGCAGGTATTACGGAAGCACATGAAGAAGTTGCATGGCAAAATCTTAGCACTCAAATAGAATTGTTTACAAAAGACCAGGGTTTATATAACGATACTATCAAAAAAGTGAACGAGGCTTTTAAGGATAAAAGTCCGACAGCAGAGGCAAGAGAAGAAATACTCCGTACAGCGCTGAACTTCCACGGGAGACTTATTAATGAATTGTCCGTGGCACGAACACTTCTTGCAGTAATCGAAGGTTTATATCAGAATCCTGCCGCGAATTCAGACTTGAAAGAGATCGATGAGTGGCTTCGTGACACAACTTCGGGGATTTTGGAGAGCGCGAAGTCGCAGTTCGTCGACCCAAACAAATCTCAGAATCTCCACTGATTTTGCTCGCGTCCTCAGAAAATCTCACTGCAACGTGAACGCCAAGACTGGGTCTGTAAAGAATGGGTAGTCAGCAAAGACGAACAGCATAACCATACCCAAAAGAAGTAGGCCCGCGCGCATGGCGCGCGTATCGAATTATCATCGAACCATCTCAATCCGCTGTCTCTGCTAAGAAAGGCAACCGCGAGCTTATTGCTTGGGCTGAAGAAGCTGTTAAGAGATACCGCCCCGCTCTCGAGGCGCTGAAGGGCAAATGATTCTTCCCTTGGCGGAAACGGCTGCCGTTACTGTTTTATAAGCTCCTGGAGCGTCTGCCAGAGCTTTGGGTCGCCTCGCGTAGCACTCGGCAAAAGCCAATCGCTTCCCGAGGAGGCACCGTATTTGAAGAACGCGACACCTGCGAGATTCTCTGCCTTAACTGCTTGATTGAAGTCATTGACGAGCTCATCGCGCGTTGGCTTGAACCATGTCGGGGGTTCTTCCCACACGCCAAGAGCCGGAAGTATTTTGACATCCGCATCGAGCGCATACATTGACCGCGCGGCTCGCATGAGGACGGTCGAAACGAAATCTTTGAAATATTCATCAACATTCGAGTATGCATTTATCATGACGATATCCGCGACATCTTTGCCGAAGGCGTTACCGGGCCTGAAAAAGTTATCAACGTTGTCATAAAAATACCAGCCGTTCATCCGAATCATTATTGGATGCGCGGAATCAACACTCTTTACGTCACGGTAGGCTTCTTGAAGTTGTTCTGTGGAGAGTGCGTACTTTGTTTCCCAATCTGGGTCAGGCGCAGTGCCGCCTGTCCCAAAGGGAAAAGCTCCCCCGTCTTCATTAGACGTGTCCCATGCATAGAGAGCGCTGTGGTTCTTCCATTTCTCCACCCATTCCCGTACTTTCTCTTTCTGCCATGAAGGCTCCAGGCCTGGGTCAGGAACCGAATTACAAGGATACCCCCACTCTGCCTCGCCTGCGCCCGCGTTCAATATCACCTTGAGACCGGCGTTTGCGGCACTATCAAGGAAGAATTTCACGTCCGCGTCGCTGGCGCAGATGTCGAAGTTGCCCTCGATGACGTCGAAGCCCGCGCTTTTGATATCGGAAAAATCTTTTTGCACCAATCCGAAGTGGTCGAAGCCCGCTTCCCCTACATCTTTCAGAACGGCGAGAATAGGACCCATGGTGGACGTGTCTACCATCGTGATTTGTGAACCGGAAGAATCCTCAGGCTCTTTCTGCACATCCTCTTCCGATGTCCCGCCCACAGCATCCAGAGCATTTTCAGGCATCGTGGCTGACCCTTCTTCCAATTCGCTTTCGGTTTGATCTGACGCACCGATGGGCGCTTCAGTTCCTGTGGGCACATTGAGGAAAATGAAACCTCCTCCGAGTATAACGGCTAATACGATGAGAAGGATTTTGTTCTGTGTAAGTAGGTTCATGGCGTTTTAATGTTTGTGACGAGGAACCGCCAGCTGGCGGATTACCGGGCAAAGAGTTCCAGATTGTCGATGAAGATACTACCAGAAGCAGCTTTTGTCATATACACCTGAACGCCAACGGTTTTTACGGATGCAGAGGTAGGCGTGTAGACGTAGGACCTGTTCGCTATTGTTTTATCGGTAAATCCGCTCACCCACTTGCCTGAGAGCCAATTTCCGTTCAGGTCGTACTCGTCTACGTAGAAGCCGACCTCGCCGCTAACTAAGCTCCGACTGTCGGTGTAGGCCTTTAGGCCGTAGCTCGTGCCGAACGTGATTGCTACCTTATCTCCGAAGAGGTGCGCGGCCTTTACGTTGCCCGTCATTTTGACGGAATTCTTCGCGTTCGGGGCACCGCCGTTATTCGCTGTATCGAGTATCACGTTGGTCGCGTTATCAGTGCGCCAATTTGTGAACCCGCTTTCAAAGCTCGGGTTTGCGAGAAGATTGGTCGTGGTTATCTGCGTGCGCGCGAACAATTCCACGTTGTCGATAAAGATACTGCCCACCGTACCCGCCGTCATGTAGACCTGAATGGAGGCGGTGTGGACCGACCCTGACGTGGGTTTGTACACGTATGACTTATCGATGACATTTTTGTTCCAGATGCCGCCAAGCCATTTGCCAGAGAGCCAATTACCGTTCTGGTCGTACTCATCTATATAGAAGCCCGCTTCGCCCGAGGTAAAACTGCGACTATCAGTGAATACCCGCAATCCGTAAGTAGCACTCGATAGGACGGGGATTTTCTGGCTAAAGAGGTGCCCCGCGCTTGCCCCACCTACCATCTGTATTGAATTCGTAGGACTCGGGTAACTGCCGTTTTTCCCTGTATTTACTATGACACTCGTGGGACTATTGGTGCTCCAACTCGTGAGCCCGCTTTCAAAGCTTGAGTTTGCGACGAGGTTTGTTTGCGCCTGGAGCACTTCTTCTATTGTCTTCGCCTTTATCTGCTGCGAATTGAGGTACGTGATGAACTGCTGGAATTGCGCCGTCTGCCACGAGTAATCGTCGGTCGGGTCTACGGTGGGTAAAATCTCGTGGAATACCAAGACGA
>CAYIJQ010000048.1:0-4480 GCA_964363795.1 uncultured Candidatus Saccharibacteria bacterium | reverse complement strand
CTCGTTCTCTATGTTATCGGCGCACAAAATTTCTTCTTAGGAGCGCTCGTACCGACGGTGGGGTACATTCTTTCGACACAATCACTTCCTGCGATACGAAAGTGGTGGATACGAACATTCCTGCGGTAATCAGACAAAGTCGCGTTTTTTGAATATCACAAGATCATTAGTACCCTTTGAGCGGAATTCCGCTTCTCGCAAAGGCAGTATAAGATTCACGAGAACCTCTATTGTCGCGCCATCTTTTTCTATAGAACATATCACTTCAGTTGCGCCGTTCGCGATAGCAGATGCGTTCTGTTTTTCTGCCAGCTCGATAAGTTTTTTGTAGTGTTTAACAACATCGTGCGTTGTTCCGTACGCATTTTGTACGGCGAGCATAGCTTTCTCATACGTAACGACACCTTCCTCTTCCGGTGCCCCCCTCAATTCGTCGTCTGTCTCAACTCCCGCCTTTTTCCAGAAATCCTCGCCGATACTCTTAACAGAAGGGGAAGCGCTCTCTTTATCGATAAGCCCCATACATCTGTATTTACCCATGCCTCGCAACGTATTTGCTGCCGCAAGAGGCCACAATACCCATCCTCCGGGGGCGACGTTCTTGAGTAAGCGCGATGTTGGGCGTATTGAGTCGTCCATAACGATGACGATGTCCTGTTTTTCAGGCAGTTGTTTTCTTTCAGCTTGTCCCTTTGTGGTTTTGTACGCTTGTCTTTCTAAAATGCGCCGCTCTCCTTTTGAACTGGAGAGGACGGTGAGGTTCTCGGAACTCTTTAGACCGAATGCGCGCGCGAAAGCGACGTCGAAATCAGGATGGATGACATAAATATTCAGGTTCTCGGGGTCCGCATGTTTAATGGAGGAGAAAGCATTTCTGAATGCGCGCAATGCCCGAATATCTTTCATGTGCGCCTCAAGCGGTCTACCTTTTCCAAGTTTGTGCTCAAGCTCCTGCTCTGTTCTTTCCAGGAATATTTCTTCGCTCTCGTTTTCATTTGCCGCGACATTCAGTTCGATGACGTTGTCACTGTCTTTAGTGCGCAAACGTTCGGAAGGAAATTCGGATCCTTGTTTCGGTTTACGCGCGGGTTGTGCCATGTAAGTATTATACCAAAGTACGTGGAACGTGTGCACGGAGCGATATAGACATGTCCTGCGTGCGCGCTATTATTAACATAACATTACTAATCATTCTTTTGTATACATATGTACGAAGTGACGCTCCTTCCCGTCGTTATTTCCGGGTTCGTGACAGTAGTCATTGCGTTCGGGTGGTATCACCCGAAAATATTTGGAAGTGTGTGGATGCGCATGGTAGGTATCACACCCGAAGCCGCAGAGCGCGGAAAGAAAAGAATGCCAGTCGCAATTGCAGCCGCATTTCTCTCGAGCATGCTCGTAGCATATGTGATGAACCACTTTGGTATTGCATGGGGAGTCTACGATGTCATCGGTGCCTTAGAGCTCGGGTTGTGGTCGTGGCTTGGGTTCGTTGCGCCTACAATGCTCGGTATCGTTCTCTGGGAGCAAAAATCTTTTACGCTCTATCTCATCAACGCACTCTATTGGCTGGTCGCTTTCATAGCAATTGCGGTCACGCTGGTTGTTTTATAGTACAGTGCAGGAATGCAGAGTTTTGTTCGTGTCGTAGGACTCTTAGTGGTGTGTTCGATTTTAATCGGGCTCTCCCTTTTTTGGTATCAATCGGTTTCCACGCAAGAATCGGAGTTTTTAAACGTACATCTCAAAGGGCAAACAATGCACGTGATGGTCGCGAACACACCAGAGAGTCGTATGCGAGGACTTTCCGGCCACGCGGGACTCGAAGCGAACGAAGGAATGCTTTTTATTTTTCCCGAAGACGGTCAATATGCATTCTGGATGAAAGATATGCATTTTCCGATCGACATTATTTGGGTGTCTCACGATGGGTATGTGGTTGACATAGCTTCCTGGGTGTCTCCAGATACATATCCGACCGCCTTCTCTCCGAAAGCTTCTGCTCGCTATGTCTTAGAGCTTCCCGCAGGCTTCGCAGGGGAGTACGGACTTGTACCAGGAGATCTCGTAGAGTTCTAAGAGTTATCAACACCCTTATTTTGAAAACTTCTCTAAAGGCGAGGAGTACAATGAACGTCCGTTAAAAGTTTTAGCTCACGCGCATGACACAACACACTACAGAAACGAGGATGATAAAAAGTGCGACACGCGTGGCATCATCTGCACGCATTCAAGATAGCGCCGCGATCCGAGTGTACAAAAAATATTTGCCGAATATTCAGAAACGCTCCGGCGCCATCGTTCCTTTTGAGTTCGGGAAGATAGTTACTGCCATCGAGAAGTCAATGAAGGCCTCAAATGAAGGTTCTCCTGACGAAGCAACGGTCGTTGCGCACAAAGTAGCGGGGGAAATGATGCGCATTGCACGGACGTATAAGAATTTTCTCCCGACAGTAGAGGGTTGCCAGGATGAAGTCGAGCGTCAACTGATGCTTTCCGACTATGTTGCGACTTCTAAGTCATATATTCTTTTCCGTGCTGATCGCGCAAAGTTGCGCAAGGAACAAGGTGAGGTGCCGGAGCACGTGAAGAAGCTCACGGAGGAGAGTAAAAAATATTTCAAGAATAATCCACTCGGAGAATTCGTATACCTTCGCACGTATGCGCGTTGGATAGAAAGTGAACAGCGACGTGAGACGTGGATCGAGACAGTGGATCGGTACATCGGATTCATGAAAGAAAATCTTGGAGAAAAATTAACGAAGCGCGAGTACGCGGAGTTGCGCGAAGCCATTCTGAATCAAGAAGTAATGCCTTCGATGCGTGCGATGCAGTTTTCTGGAGCGCCTGCAAAGAAATGCAACACATGTTTTTATAACTGCTCGTTCACCGCACCCGTAAAGTTGGAAGATTTTGCGGAGATCATGTATCTCTCAATGCAGGGGTGTGGTGTCGGGTATGCGGTGGAAAGCCAGAACATTCAACAGCTGCCGCAGATAGAAAAGCAGGCAGGCGAAAAATTACCAATGCACATTGTGCAAGATACTAAGGAAGGTTGGTGCGATGCACTCACACTGGGTTTGCGCGCATGGTACTCCGGCAAAGATGTTGACTTCGATTTTTCGATGATACGTCCGGCGGGCGCACGTCTGAAGACGATGGGCGGAAAAGCGTCAGGGCCAGAACCATTACGCAGTCTTCTTTCATTCGCACGCGAGCGCATTTTGCGCCGACAGGGGAGACGTCTCAGAAACATTGATGCACACGACATCATCTGCAAGATAGGCGAGTGTGTCGTCGCGGGAGGCGTGAGGCGCACAGCCATGATCTCACTCTCTGATTTGGATGATGTAGAAATACGCGACGCAAAAAAAGGTCAGTTTTTTCTCACGGATCCGTACCGTTCTGTAGCGAACAACTCTGCTGTCTATGAAACTAAGCCCTCGAACGCTGAATTGATGGACGAGTGGGTCGCCCTCATGAAAAGCGGCACAGGAGAACGCGGTATTTTCAACCGCGGCTCCCTTACGAAGACGCTTCCGGAGCGCCGCCTGAAGTACCTTCAGAAGAAATATGGCAAAAAGAATGGGGATATTGGGCAAGTGGGCACTAACCCATGCGGCGAGATCATTCTGCAGTCAAAACAGTTCTGCAATCTCTCGGAAGTCATAGCTCGTGCGAACGATACGGAAAAAACATTGCTGCGCAAGGTAAAACTTGCGACACTTTTGGGAACATACCAATCGACACTTACGAAATTTAACTACATTTCGAAAGAGTGGACGGAAAATTGTGAGGCAGAGCGTCTTCTCGGTGTTTCCATCACTGGCCAATGGGATTCTCCGGCTGTCCGCAACGGTTCGACCTTAAAAAAAATGCGCCAGCTTTCTATTAAGACCAACCAAACGTATGCAAAGCGCTTCGGCATCAACCCTTCCAACTCGATCACATGCGTAAAGCCATCGGGAACCGTTTCGCAAGCCTTCGACTGTTCTTCGGGGATCCATCCTCGTCACTCGCAGTACTACATCCGCCGTATTCGCATCTCGGCAACAGACTCGCTGTACAGGGTGGTCAAAGATCAAGGTGTCCCGCATAATCCGGAGGTGGGGCAAATCGCAGGTGAGGCAAGTACATATGTCTTGGAATTCCCGGTGAAAGCGCCGAGTGGTTCTATCTTTAAGGATGATCTTACTGCCCTCCAACAACTTGAATATTGGAAGCTCGTCAAGGTGAATTTTACGGAACACAACCCTTCAGCAACTATTTCTGTCGGAGAAGAGGAGTGGGTCGCGGTCGTCGCGTGGCTTTTTGAGAACTGGGACATCGTCGGCGGGCTCTCGTTCCTCCCCCGCTCTGACCATGTGTATCGTCTCGCGCCCTACGAGCCTATCGACAAGAAACGTTACGAAGAACTCTCGAAAAAATTTCCTCAGGTAGATTATTCGAAACTACTTATCTACGAACGAACGGATGAGAC
>CAYIJQ010000047.1:0-4604 GCA_964363795.1 uncultured Candidatus Saccharibacteria bacterium | reverse complement strand
AGCTTGAGCAACACACGATATACGTACGGCGTGTATTCCCCGAGCGGCAAAAGGAATTGCTTGTAGCTGTAGACAACACTTGCGTCCCCGCCAGTATATGCAAGTCGCGAGTATAAAAATCCGTCTGCTTCGCGAATATCTTCCGAATCGATGGAAAGCGGCGGCGTATTGTTGACCCCGATCTCCCGCAGCTCATTCTCGACCGCACTACTTTCCTCTTCCGGTATCGAACGAAGAAAGACAGCGTTCTCGGGAAAGACCAGTACATCGATATCATGCAGCGGAGTGATGAGCGCACGCAGCGCTTCGAAGCGTTGACGTTCTTCATCTCCGGAGGGCAAAAAGAGCGGCGGTGCATACCGACTCACCGCCGCGAGGGAAAGAGACGATGCGGAGTTTTTTGTAGCGACCCTTGAAACGGTCGACCAATATTTCACAAGAGGATGTGCTGCTATCCACACACACATGATGAGCACGGCGCACACGGATAGCACGCGTCGCTCTTTTATCGAAGACGCATAGATCACTCGATATATAAGTACACCGATCGCGAGCCCTGCAAAACTCAATGCATACACATCGCCAAGCCATGCCAATTGCAAAAGTGGAGGATCGTTCGCAAGAATGTATCCGATGTAGTGGAGCGTAAAATGAGCTCCGATGAAGGAACCCGGCCCCGCACCTATGACGCTGAATAGCAACGATCCGAGCCATTCCGAGACGACCCATGCGGCGGGAACGATGAGCACATCTTTCCAGGAATCGGAGCCGTACCAATGGACGAACACTCCGAACGCGCTGCCTCCGAGCGCGAGCACGGCTGAAGCAAGCACCCAGCTCCCCCCGACGAGGAACCACTGTGCGGAGAGAGACGATATGCCATACCAATCGAGCGGCAGCGTTCCCCAAAATATCGGCGCGAGTGCGAGCAGACTGATGACGAAGCTCGTTATCCATCCGTAGAGCGCGGCTGCAGAGAACGCCCGACTCTCTTTCAAAGCTGCAAGCAGCGGCACGATGCCGACGAGGGCCAAAAACCACAGCCCAGGCAACAAAAACCCAGCTCCGAGCAACATCCCAGCAAGAGAAGCGGCTCCCGCCCACTTGAAGTGCATGCGCGGAGTATAACCCACCACTTTCGAATCTGTTCAAACGTACTCCGGCCCAATCCTACGCAGAGGTGCGCCGTGGCGCAATCGTGCGACGATGCCATACGAAAAATCCGAAGAAAACCAACGGAACAAGCAATACCCACTCTCCGAACCTCACAAACGGCGTCGTATCGGTGCGGGGAATTACCTTAATGTAGAGCACCCCGTCTTTCCCTTTTTGCGTTGCCGCTACCAGCCGGCCGTATGGGTCTATCGCAAATGACGGCACGACGTTGCCAGAGAGTACCAGCCACCGCCGACTTTCTGTGGCGCGCACAGACGCGATACGCCCCGTCAGTACATCCATGAGAAGCGAACCTTCGTACACTGCCTGCGAGGAGAGGTTGAAGAACGCTTGCGCTCCTTTAGCCGCCTGGTCCCGATAGAGTATCGGGCTGATGCCGTCCGAGCATACCAGAGCGGACACGAGCGCTCTTCCTGCGCGCACTGGCTCTGGAGATTCTCCCGATCCAAGTTGCACTCTATCAAGAAGATCCGTGACAGCATCATCCGGGCCGAGTGTTTTAGCAATCCATATATAAACCTCTGACAAGGTCTCTGTATAAGGAAAAAGAAATTGCTTATAGGCAAATGACGACCGCCATGCGCTGAAATCCCAATATTCAATGCGGGACCGAAGTGTTCCGTCAAAACTGCGAACATTCACAGAGTCAACAATGAGCGGGCCGTCTGTGCGCTCTGCAAGCGATGGGTCAAGAAACCTCGCTAGTGATCCGTATTCACTTCGAAACCGATCAAGCGTACCTCGCCCTTCGGGGAGGAGAATGACATCCGCATCATGGATAGATTGTATGAGTTCAAGTATCCGAGCAAATCGCACGTCCCGTTCTTCCTCGCTAATCGAAGGACGGTTTGTCTCCTGCGTACTGATGGCGGCTATCGTGAGCGTTCCTACCGATTGTGCATCGGTCTCTACGCGCGACAGGAAAGTATAACCGCCGACCCAAGAAATAATTAGCAGCATGGTAAGAATGTTCAATGCAATTCGCTCATGAATACTCCCCGTTACCCACAACCGAAATAGGATAGCCCCGCAAAACGCAATAAGCGCATTGAGCGCATAGAGGCCTCCCAGCCACGCGACCTGTATCAGCGTTGTATCGGCGGCAAGCAGATATCCGAATGAACCGAGAGAAAAATGAGGGCCGAGCAAGACACCCTTGTTTGCGTTGACAAGACTAAAAAGCCACGCCCCGATCCAGTCAGCAAGCGGCCAACAAGAGGCAACGAGTAGCACATCGAGCCAAGAGCGAGTGCGCAGTATGTGCACGACGAGCGCAAACAGTCCGGCAGAGATTGCAAATATAAGTACTGTCAAACCCCAAACAAAGGCGACGAGTAATAATTGTAACCAGGGCCCCGTCACACCTACCAATGAGAGAGACTGCGCAGTCCAGAACGACGGATAAAATGAAAGGCCATAGGCGACACATCCAAAAAGAAAACCGAGCAGAGCAGCGCGACGCAACGTTGTCTGTCTGTATAGTGCCCACAAGAACGGAGCGAATGAGAACAACGAAAAAAACCAAAAACTTGGCATGACAAATCCAATGCCAAGCAACACGCCCGCTACACAAGCGTACAGAACATCACGATATGACATGACGGCAGTATAACGCGTGCCTTCCTCGATGTTCGTTAACGCTCGTGCTAAAATCTCAAAATGGTGAAAAAGGGTGAAAAACTCTCCACTGAAAGCTACAAGGGTGTGCGGGACTTCTATCCCGAAGATCAATTCCTGCAGCGGTACATTTTCGAGCACATGGAACGCGTATGCGAACTATTTGGCTACGAGGAGTACAGTGCCTCTATCCTCGAAAATGCAGAGCTCTATCGCGGCAAAACCTCCGAAGAGATAGTGAATGAGCAGACGTATACTTTTACTGACCGCGGCGAACGCGAAGTAACTCTGCGACCCGAAATGACGCCGACTTTGGCGCGAATGATAGCGGCACGCTCGCGCGAAATTCCACTTCCGGCCCGCTGGTACACTATCGTAAATTGCTTCCGCTATGAGCGGCCCCAGCGCGGGCGGCTCCGAGAACATTGGCAGTTGAATGCGGACATCGTTGGTGCTGAAGGCGTTCCGGCCGACGCGGAAATAATCGCCGTCGCACACAATGTTATGCGCTCTCTCGGTGGCGAAGAACGTGATTTTGAGATACGCGTCTCTGACCGGCGCATTCTGGACGCGATGTATGAGTCCGTCGGTATTGAAGAAGGTATGCGTGCGAATGTTACGCGTCTTCTTGATCGACGAGCGAAGATGGAAGATTTCGAGAAGCGGCTCGGAGAGCACATCGGGGACAAAAAGAAAACTGAAACGCTTCTCAAAGAACTAGAGAGCACGACATCAAGCGCCTACCTGGAAGAACTGCGTACGCAACTCAAACACATGGGTGTTGCCAACATGATCGTTGATACAACGATAACGCGCGGGTTCGACTATTACACCGGCATGGTCTTTGAGGTATTTGATACCGACCCTGCGAATCGCCGCGCGATGTTCGGCGGCGGTCGTTACGATAATCTACTCTCCCTTTTCGGTGTTGACCCTATTCCCGCCGTCGGATTCGCCATGGGAGATGTGACCGCTCGAGATTTTCTGGAGACGCACAATCTCCTACCGAACTACGCGCCCGCGACCGAGCTCATGCTCTGTGTTATCGAGCCGGAAGCAGTAGGACATGCCATGCATCTCGCACAAGATCTGCGGCGCGAAGATGTAACTGTTGCAGTCAATTTTTCGGGCAAGCGTATCGGTGAGCAGATACGCCATTCTGACAAAATGAAGATCCCATTCGTAATAGCGTTAGGAAAAAAAGAGCGCGAATCGGGGCGATACACGGTAAAGAACCTTTCGACAGGTGCGGAGATAACGCTTCCCGCCGATGCAATAGCAGGACACCTTTTCAGCTCGTTGGGCTAGCTGCTAGGTGCTAGCTTCTAGCTGCTAGAGGAAAAACACGCGTGATATGATTGCGCTTTCCTAGAAGTTAGTCCCTAGAAGCTAAAAGCTATGAGAATCGTTACCTTTGATATCGAGACCGCAAATTGGATGTCCGATACCGGTACGAATGATCCGACTGACCTTACGATTGCGCTCGTCGGCATACATGATTCCGAGACTAACGGATACCAGAGCTTTTTGGAACACGAGTTCCCGCGCCTGTGGAAGATCCTTGAAAGTACCGATATGCTCGTGGGATACAATTCTGACCATTTCGATATTCCTCTGCTCAATAAATACTATCCCGGTGACCTTTCGCGCATCAAAAGCCTCGATCTCATGAAGGAGGTGTACCAAGCTCTTGGACGCCGCCTCAAACTGGACACAATCGCTGAAGGAACTTTGGGTAAGAAAAAATCCGCTGATGGAGTTCAATCGTTGCGCTGGTGGAAAGCTGGGGAGGTAGATAAAGTCCGCGAATA
>CAYIJQ010000046.1:0-4663 GCA_964363795.1 uncultured Candidatus Saccharibacteria bacterium | reverse complement strand
GGTGGCTTGTTCTTGAGGAGTGGGAACACTGCCGCCTTTACTGGTGCAACATTCGCATTGAACTTGAGATACGTACGTGTCTCTCCGCCGAGTTCGTCTTCTGTGTATGCGGAAACAAGTAGAGCGAGAATCGTGCGATCAACTCCAAAAGAAGGTTCTACGACGTGTGGCGTGATGGGCTCTTCCCCCTCAGCGTCCGCCATCTTGAGCGCAACACCAGAGACTCGCGAATGTGCGGAAAGATCGAAATCAGTGCGATAGGCGAGACCGCACAGTTCTTTGCGGCCAAACGGAAAATCAAATTCAAAATCTATTGTTCGTTTCGAATAGTGCGCCCGTTCACCATCCGGCACTTCAAGTTCATGTATGAGTGCCTTTGGAAGCCCGACAGCGTCCGTATATCGGTATACTTCGCTGCGCCATTCTTCGAATTTCTCACTCCACTCACTTGGGCGGACGAAGTACTCTATTTCCATCTGCTCGAACTCGCGCGCGCGAAAGAGAAAATCACGCGGCGCTATCTCGTTCCTGAATGCTTTCCCTATTTGCCCAACACCGAACGGCAGTTTTGGATGGAAGGAATCAATGATGTTCTTGAAATTCACGAAGATACCTCCTGCTGTTTCAGGGCGAAGATACGAAACTGATGCGTCGTCTTCGCTGGCTCCTATGTGCGTTTTGAACATCATGTTGAATTGGCGAGTGGCGCCGAAGCTTCCTTCGCATACAGGGCATTTTTCTTCTACCTGATCTGCACGAAAACGTCGCTTGCACTTTTTGCACTCAACCAAAGGGTCGGAGAACCCGCTCACATGACCGCTTGCTTCCCACGCCTTCGGGTTCATTAAAATGGCAGCGTCCACGCCGTACATATCGTCACGGCCTTCTACGAACATCCTCCACCAGATATTTTTTATGTTGTTCTTAAGAGCAACACCCAAGGGCCCGTAATCCCACGTACCTGAAAGACCGCCGTAAATATCGCTTCCCGGATAGATAAAGCCGCGCCGTTTCCCGAGCGAAACGATTTTCTCCATTCTGTCTTCCATATCTCCGTATTTGTATCCTAAGTCTTCTTTGGTTGCCAGCGGCTACTTAACGACCGTTGCCTGCGTCGAATTGAAGCCTGGATCCCCGATAATATTCGTTGTTACGTTCTGAATAGTGCGGGTCACGGAAGTGCCTGCACTATCGGTACCTGTCAGCGTCAGGTTAAGAAGAAGCGGCGGTTCTTGCCCGATCTGACTTGTCGAGGGGGTGAAGCCTACTGCGATCGCGGACTGTCGCGGGAGAGTGTTCCCTACGCCTACGCCAGCATCAATGGTGCCGATATTCCAGGTAACCGTACCGTCACTTTGATTGAAGGTAAGGTTTTCGGACGCGGGGCTGTAAATACCTGTCCAGCGTACGTACGGCGGCAGAGTCGCTGTAAGTTTTGTGTTCGATATCACATTCGTTGTATTGGTGATGGTAAATGCGATGGCATACGTGGTCTCGGTGTCCGCTTTCGGTGGTAGGGGACCAACGCTCCCGAAAGGATTTGCATAGTAGAGGCCTTGTGCAGTAAGCGTGAGAGCGCTCGCTAAGCCGATGCGTTGCACGACTGCTGCTTGCAGGTTTTCCGGTACACCCTCCTCCGAGATGCGCTTGCCCGCCGCATTCACGGTCATTGTGAGCGTTGGATTACGGACACTTTCAACAGCGCTCCCGGAGGGCACTTGAAAAGAGAACGCTAGTGTACCCCGCGCACCTGAGGCAATACTTTCAAGAGTACCCTTTGTCGTCGTTTTATCCCAGATAATGATTCGGTCACTGGAGCGATAGAAACCGTCAGCAGAGCGTACGGTTGTACCATCAATATCAATGCCGGAAAGGCGCGCTACGATGACAGCATCGGTAATTGCGGTCGAGAGATTGTTCTGCCATCCTATAGAAACGTTCACGGTCTCTCCAGGCGCAACGACGACTCCCGAACCCGTTCGTCCGCCCACTGAAACAGTGAGTCCCAAAAAGGCACTCGCTATGCGCATTGTGAACGAACTCTCGGAAAGTAATACTGAAATATTCTCTTCTTCGGTCGTTTTCCGGGTGCCGGCGGTAAATCGGAATACACGCTCGTCGCTGCTCTCGCCAGTAAGCGTCCCCCTGACGACAATCTGCCGTTTTTGTCCCGGCGCAATGTCACCGAGCTCCCAGACTGTGCCGTGTGAAGGCTGTGGAGAAGCCTGTTTAAAAGTAAATCCGAATGGCAACCCGGCGGAAAGTAAAACATCTTTAACGGGTGCACTCGCATTCGAAGCAACGGTAATGGTAAATTCAACGGGCTGACCAGAAACGGTTTCGGAGTTACCCTCGACTGAGACGGAGAGCGCTGACGCGCTGAAAAGCGCACTGTAATCGGATGAGGCAACAAAAATAGCACTGGAGCCTTTCAGTCGATACTCAAGATCAACTTTTACATTTGCCGAGCCGCTTCCGCCGCCGGAAAATACTGCAGAGACGGTACCTTGCCGACGGTCTCCCGGATCGATAGTACCCAGAGGGATCCTTTGGCTCGAAAGATCGGTCGAAAGATCAACTGGCGAGCGAGTTCCCGCAGGGTACGTTATGACTAGATCTGCGAGCTGCAAAGAGACGCGATTACGATTCGTAACTGTGATCTGAAGTTGCGTTGGTTCACCTCCGGCGATCTGTGAAGGACCTGAGATAGCAATATCGATATTACCAGGGGAAGCAGGCAGGGCACCACCACCGAACGTAAAGTAGTACGCAAAAAAAGCGATCGCTACGAGAAAAAATACAATCGCGATACCAAGAAACCAGTGGAGCGCAGAACGGGCCATACCGATCGTTCGTGGCGCTACCATCGTTGAAACAAGTTTGGGTTCTGAACGTCGCCAGTCTTCCCCCACTATGGGGCGTGTGAGGTCCAGAGGATGCCGTGGTTTGTCTTTTATCTTGCCTGAAAGTTCGCGTGAATACATCGCTCGACGCAAACGCTCAATCTTCTCACCCTCAAAGTCGGCTGGCTCCATAACGCCAGTATATCAAGGATCGAGTTGCTATAACTGGGCTTCCGCTATGGCGCGGTTGATGCGTGAAATAAGCTTTTCACGAAGGATCTCCGCCTCGCGTAAATGGTCGCCCGTGTACGCAGTGTGTGCAAAAAGTGCTGTCTCGAGTGCTTCGGAAGAAAGGTAGCCGAGTGCAAATAACATGCGCGCAACGCACACTATCTCGATGGTCGCGTATGCATTACCCTGCTCGCTCATGAGTGCTTCATGCGTTTCGGTCAGTACCGCGAACAAATACTCGTTCTTCTCTTCCCCAGTCACTAACCGGAGGAAAAGTTCTCCAATGCGCACGAATGTTGGAAGTCCACTCGAAACCTTCCGTATTTCCGAAGACGCAGACGCTCCCGCGAGACGCCATCCGCGCTTACCTTTGACTAAGGCAACAGTGGCACGAGAATAGATTTGGAGTGCATAGCGCATGCGTGAGTGTTCTCTGCGCACGGCGGAAGCCCGAGCTATGACAAGCCCAAAATCTTTCGTGTAGAGAGTATAGATGCGATCCGCTTCGCCGCTCTCTCGGCTCCGCAACACAAGCGCATCCGTGTAGTATTTCTGGTACATTAAGTTTTTTCTACAACGATCCCTTCACCGGAACCATGAGTAAGTTCGGTAGCATTTGTCGCTTCTAATATCTGTTTTTTATACTTCTGGATTATCGCGTCATCAACAGCAGAGCCGTACGATACTTTCACTTTGTCACGCGGAGTCAGTTTCGCTTCCTTACGCGCCTCTTGAGCGCTATGAATAAATCCACGCACAATCCCTTCTTCAAGCAATTCTGGCGTGATATCAACAGTTAACTGGTCGATATTTCCGAGCTCCACCTCCTTCACATTTACCTCGTCCGCAATAACCGGGGCGATGTATTGCCAAAAAGGTAGCGCCGAACCTGAATACTTTATGGTGAGCTTCGCGAGAGGTTGTCGCACTTTTATGCCTGCTTCCGAGCGCTGCATGAGCGCGTTCGTAACGGCGCTTCTTGCGAATGACATTGCCGCGAGAAGTTGTTCGCCTTCTTTCCCGCGCCCTAATATTCTCTGTATGAAATTCGCAGTCGCGCGCGCTTCCGGCCATGTCGCCAAATGGACACTTTCCTCATCTTCCCCCTCGCGCACCGCCTGGAAAAGATACTCTGCAAAAAACGGTGTTGTCGGTGCCATGACGCATGACAATATGTGAAGCACGTAGCGTAATGTCGCGAGCGCCGCTGTTTTACCTGTCCTCTGTGAAGTCGAATGATCTTCCCCTTCTTCTTTGAAGCGCTCGCGGCTTCTACGTAAATACCACACCGAGAGGTCATCTATGAACCCGGTAATGGGACGCGTTGCAGTGTCGAGTCGGTACGATTCAAATCCTTCGGTTACTTCGCGGACGAGCTGGTCAAGGCGCAGTAGTATCCAACGGTCGAGAATGTGTTCACTTTTCCAGTCTCGCGCCGTACCATTTTCATATAACTGATAGAATGCGAGCACATTTCCAAGACGTCCAATGTTTTTCTTCATTATCTCGTCGATACCACGCTCCAAAAAACTGAGATTTTCTGCCTGCATCACGGGAGAAGAGAGAAGATAAAATCTGAGCGCATCAGC